>NZ_JAPDCD010000084.1:0-7416 GCF_027705695.1 Aeromonas sp. QDB62
TACTGTTCGTTCAATAGACGACTGCACAACAGCCTTCAAACCGCGTTGTCTGGTGCAGTCGTCTTCTGAAAATGACAGCTATTCCTGTTACTGGCCGCAGCCGATGCGGCGCTGTATCAAGCCAAGCAGCGGGGGCGGAACCGCACGGAGATTGACGGTCTTTAAGTGTCCGGAAGCTACGACCGGTGCCGACTCCACCAAACCCGGGGCGATTCAGGGGGGATTCTCTATCGACAGTTTGATCCGCCTCCAGACGACGGCGCCAGGCTGCGCGGATCGTCCTTCAACAGGTATTCGAGGTGGACCAGCAGCGCGTCCCAGAGTGCGTGAAGTTCCGCCATACCGGCCAAAGCTTCGACATCGTGACCCTGCGAACGCCGCTTGAGCAAGTCGGCGGCCAGCGCGTGTACCCGGAGATGTAAGGTTTCAATGGTGGCGAAGGTTGCGGCGTGGCGCGGCTGATGGATGGTCTTGTCGAGCCACTGGCCGAATCGGCATTGATGATGATCGAGTGGCGGCGGCGCGTCGCGCCTGCCATCGAGGTGTTCCCCCAGGGCAACAATCCAGCCTCGATGCTCGACACCGGCAATCAGCACCGGCATCAGCTCGCGGTCGAGGCAGTGTGCATGCGCCCATCGTGGGTCGGGGCGCCAACGCTGGCGCCACGCAGGCAGATCGGCCGCCGCCATCGGTCGGGCGATGCCATAGCCCTGGCCCAGATCGCAGCCGAGCCGCAGCAGGGTTTCGCCGTGCGCCACCGTCTCCACCCCCTCGGCAATCGCCCTGCGCCGAAAGGCGGTGGCCAGCCCCAGTATTCCTTCTAGAATAGCGAGGTCGTCCGAGTCCTGCAGCATGTCGCGAACGAAGCTCTGATCGATCTTGAGCACTTGCGCCGGCAGGCGCTTGAGATAGGTGAGCGACGAATAACCGGTGCCAAAATCATCGAGCGCAAAACTGACTCCGAGCGTCGCGGATGCATCGATAACCGCGGAGACCAGGGCGATGTCTTCGAGAGCGCTACTCTCCAGCACTTCTAGCTCAAGATAGCCGCGCGGCACGTTCGGGTGCGCTGCCAGCAGGGCTCGCAGTTCATCCAGAAAACCGGCCTGCTGCAGATGAAAGCCGGAGATGTTCACGCTAACCGGTAAATCGACTCCCGCGTCCTGCCATGCCGCGATCTGGGTCAGCGCAGTGTCGATCACCCAGCGTCCCAGTTCCACTTCCAGCGGATGTTGTGCGATCGGCGGCAGAAACTCCACGGGTGCAAGCAGGCCCTGATCCGGGTGTTGCCACCGGATCAGGGCCTCGGCTCCGATCACCTCGCCGCTGCGCATGTTGACCTTGGGCTGGTAGTGAAGCACGAACTCGTTCTTGATTAATCCCTCCCGGATGCGCTCCAGGTGCTCGTGCTGACCGCGCAGACTTGCATCCCGTGCGGTGTCAAAAATATGGTAACGGTTCTTGCCCGCGACCTTGGCCTGGTACATCGCTTGGTCCGCCTGGCGCAGCAACTGATCGGGATCGACATCATCACTTTGCGGGTAGTGGGAAATCCCGATGCTGCCGGAAACCTGAACGACCACGCCATCCACCTTTACCGGTTGGGCGATGACGGACAGCAATCGATCGATCAGATCCTTCGCTGTACTCTGATTGCTCAGATCGGCAAGTACGGCGACGAACTCGTCGCCACCCAGGCGGGCGACGGTATCGCCCTCGCGCAGGCAATCCTTCATGCGCGCGGCAAGGGTCACCAACAGTTGATCGCCGACGTCATGGCCATGTACATCATTTACTGACTTGAACCCATCCAGATCGATATAAGCCAGTGCCAGCGGCAGGCCGCTGCGCCTTACCCGTACGATGGCCTGCTCGAGGCGATCGGCCAGCAGCACCCGGTTGGGAAGGCCGGTGAGCGGATCGAAGTGCGCGATATGCCTGAGCTGCTGCTCATTGTCCTTTTGCCGCGTGATGTCCGAGAACAGCGCCACATAGTGGGAGGTCTGCTGATCGCTCCCGCGCACGGCCGCGATTGCGAGTGACTGGGCGTACTCCTGTCCGGACTTGCGCATATTCCAGACCTCCCCCTCCCAGTACCCTCGGGTGCGCAGATCACGCCACATCTCGTCATAGAAAGCTCGATCATGGCGCCCGGAGCTGAGGATGCGGGGGTTGCGGCCGAGTACCTCGTTTCGGGGATAGCCGGTGATACGGGTGAAGGCGTCGTTGACCTCGATAATGTGGCCATCGGCATCGGTGATAACGATACCTTCACGGGCGTGGCTGAATACGCTTACTGCGAGTTGGAGCTTTGCGTCGGATTGACGCCGGACATTCAAACCATCCAGAAAGGCATTGAACCCGCGCGAGAGATTGCCGATCTCGTCATCGCCGCGCGGCGCCAGCGGCAGCAATTCGGCATCGGGCAGGTCGCGTAGTTGCCCGAAGCGTCTGGCAACATCACGAATCGGTTGCACCACCCGGCGCGCGAACAAGACCGCCCCCACGCCCACGATAAGGAGCGACACCAGCATCGCCACGGTGGTGGTCCGTCCAATGGCCTGCGCTGAGCGATACCGCGTTTCTTCCGGAACCAAGATCGCAAGTCGCCAGCCGGGAGCGTGCAGGGCGACTTGACTAATGAGTACTCCACTTGCAGCATTGATCGTTACCGTCGCGCTGTGTGCTTCGGCCAGCTGGGCAATCAACGCTGGTTCTGCGTGCGAGCCGAGGCGTGCTGGATCGGGGTGATATACGAGGCGATCACGCCCGTCCAACACGATCAGCAGGCGATCTTCGCTAACGCCTGCTTTGCTGAACTCGCGGCGAATCTGGTGTGGGTCGTAGTTGATCAGCAGCAAGGCGACCGGGACCTCGCGCGAAGTCGCCAGATCGAAACGGCGAATCACTCGGGCTACCGTTACCACCTGGCGGTGGGCGGAGTCACGATTGAGGTTGGCCTGCACACCTGCCCAATGTATCCGGCTGGGAGCGGCCAGGGTCTCTGCGATCAACTGTTCGCGCGCCGTTACATCCAGGTTATTTGAAACCAGGGTGTCGCCGACGTGGTAGTGACTACCCCCCAAGGTAAAAATGTCGATGGAGACAAGGCCGTCCAGGTTGATGTAATTGTTGAGCACGTAGCCGATCTGCGCCTGGGTGGCCAGGCGCGTGAACACATCGCCATCGGGCGGCTCAGCCGAGACCGCCTCGACAATCTGCTCAACCCCGCTGATGTTAGCGATCAATGCTTCGATCTGCGCCATCTGCCCGTTGAGCAGGGCAGCCTTGTCGTGAGCCTGTTGAATCGCACTGCTGCGCGTCTCATGTTCCAGAGCCTGGTTCGACAGGTGTATCGCCGATAAGCCCACCACCAACAGTGGCAGGATGCTAAGCACAATCAGGTAGACAATGAAGCGCTGGGTGAGGTTCAGCCGCATCCGCCCCCCACCCATGAGCAACGGGCCGACTCCGCCAAGGGAGCGGCGAATTTGATCGTCATGATGTTCAAACGCAATCCCGGGCCTACTTCGGCGCGCTGACCAGCGCCACATCGATCAGCGTTTCTGATGGCACTTTTTCGCCCTTGAGCAGGCGAATCGCATACAGAACACCTTGATAACCTTGCTCCGCCGAGCGCTGGTCGACGGTAACCGCTAGCTTGCCCTGATCGACCATGGTCCGGATTTCGGGCAAGGCGTCGAAACCGGCCACCTTGACCGAGCTCAGCCCATTGTCGCTCAAGTATCGCAAGGCCCCCAGTGCCATCATGTCGTTGGCGGCGAACAGCAGGCCGATGCCCGGATGCAGCTCGAACATTTTCCTGGTTACCTCATAGGCCTCATCGATCTTCCAGTTGGCGGTTTCACTGGCAACCACTCGGATCGCCGTGTTCTCTGAAAACGCACGCTCCGCACCTTGCTTGCGCGCCTGCGCATTCTCGGCACTACGAATGCCTTCGAGAATGGCTGCCGTGGTCGGCACTTCAATCCCTGCGCTCAGCGCCTTGACCGCGAGATAGGCCCCCTTCTCGTTGTCCACGCTGATAAAGGGCAGGCCGGCGAGATCCGCCACTGCGAGTTGGGTGGCATCCAGGCGGGCATCGATAATCACCACCGGAATACCCGCATCACGCGCCTTTCGCACCGCAGGAATCAGATGGTGTGCATTCGCAGGGGCGATCACGAGCGCATCGGCCCGCTTGTTCTGAACTAGATCTTCGACGATCGAAACCTGCTGTTCGAATGAGGTTTCCTGCGCTGCCGTCTTGACGATCAGTTCAATGCCGAGCTCAATCTCCGCCTTGCGCGCACCCTTCTCCATCTCAACGAAGAACGGATTGGTCAGCGTTTTCATGACCAACGCCACTCGCGGCTTTACAACGGGGGGCGGGGATGTGGAGATTGCGACCGCGGGTTCTCGATCGACACCCTCACCACACCCAGCAAAGACCAACGACAGGACCAGGAAGGCAAGACATCGGATCGGCCGCATGAGCGTCACTCTGGGAAAGGTGACAAATGTTACCAGCTTCTTTCCGACCGGCGGAGCAGCTTGACTGTGGCCACGATCTCGACCACTTCGGCGGTCCGTCTCTTGGAGGCAATCAGGGTGGCCAGCAGCAACGTAAGCGGTAACCGAGCGGCGTTCTTGCCTACTTCGAGCGCGGGTGGAGATCGGATCGAAGCGGATTGGCCGCGAAGTGTTGCTTCCACAGCCTTGGGGTGAGTTGCCGTCGACCGCGTGTTGGGTTTCGTTTTGTATACTCTGCGTCATTTGTCCGATTTCCTGTGTCGCTCTGGCGGTTCGCTCGGCAAGTTTGCGCACTTCGTCGGCCACCACGGCAAAGCCGCGCCCGGTTTCTCCGGCGCGAGCGGCTTCGATGGCTGCATTGAGCGCCAGCAGGTTGGTCTGGTCCGCAATGTCCTTGATGACACTCGTGACACGGCTGACTTCGCTGTGAAGGGCTTCATCGTCGGCGTCCTGGCGCACGGCAGGCAGTTGTTTCTGCAACGCCGGCAGCCATTCTTGTACCGTCTCCCACACCACATCGAGATTGATGGCGAAATAGCCGTGGGCCATGCGATTACGCATGTTGCGCATGCTGCGCCACGGCACATCGGGGTGCGCCTGGATAAAGCCGGCGTAGCCCTCCATCACTTTCGTAGCGGCCTCACCGATGATGATCAGGCTCATGATGACAGCCTGCTGGGTGCGCTTGTCGGCCAGGAAGTCGTCTTTGGTCAGCCCTTCCACGAAGCTGCACGCATCGGTTGCTGCCTGCTGGATGTGATCGAGGTAGTCGGGCAGTCGGTGGTTCTCGCTCATACCGATTGCGCTTCCGCGAGTACCTTGGCCCGAAACTTCGGCGGCAGATCGCCGGGCGTCAGCAAATCGACGGGAACGCCAAGCAAGGATTCCAGGTCGTCTTGCAGATCGCCCAAGTCCAACAACGTGGCACCCGGCAGCGCATCGACCAGTAGATCGAGGTCGCTGCCATCGCGGTCAGTACCATGCAGCACCGATCCGAAGACGCGCGGGTTCGCCGTGCGAAAACGGCTTACTGCTTCGCGCACTGCACTTCGTTTCATGTCGAGCACAACGGACGGTCGCATGGGTATCCTTTCTTATCGAAACTCATTGCAATGCTAAGGGGTCGAGAATAGCCTTTCAAGAACTATTTTCGAGAACCGCAATGCCTTGATTTACTGTGTCGCGCTGTCGTTTTCAGAAGACGGCTGCACTGAACGTCAGAAGCCGACTGCACTATAGCAGCGGAGGGGTTGGATCCATCAGGCAACGACGGGCTGCTGCCGGCCAACTGCTGCCGGTCGGCCTGTCTGTAGCGTCGTCACTCGAACGGCAGCTTCGCTCAGATTGAGGACGAGCCGGTGCCTTGAGAATTCGAGATGCTGACTTTATGACATCTTTCAGGTAATTTTCGCGTTCGACGTCCTCGTGCGGAATCTCTATTCGGTTGCGAAGGAAGGGAGAACTATGAATCGAGTCATTGCAGTCATCTATGGTGTTGCAGGCCTTTGGTTTCTGCTGCTGGCCAGTCCTAGATCCCTCGGAGAAGCTGCCGTCAAATATGCGTTCGCCGCAATTTTGTTGTTCTTTGCATACCGGCGTTTCCGCGCCTCCTCGAAGAATGCGGCCGAGTATGTCAAACAGGAAGATGGCGCTTGGCTGCAGTTGACAGTTGTTCCCGCTGCGCCGCCCATTCTCTGGTTTCCTGCCGTGCTCTCGATCATCCTGGGCGCAGGCGTCGTGGGAAGTGGAATGGCTTACCTGTGGGTCCTGGGCTTGATCTTCGCTTTGCTGACATGGCTGGTCTTGCTGCAGGACCACCGGGGTGGCAATCCCACGGCACCTCGCCGTTTTCGCGTGAATCCAGAAGGCATTGAGACCGACGGAACCTTCTTGCGTAAGGACGACATTCATGACCTGCGCATCAGGAACAAGTTCGCTGGGGGCGTCGAGATCGTTTACGACGCGAATCAAGGCATTCCCACCGGCGTCACGATGGGGCTGGCGGGTCGGCGAGCACTTGCCGAGGTGGCGTATCGGGTTGAAGTCGAAGCTGCCGGAAAGGCTTATGTGCTCGCTGCCGGACTGGATGAGGTCACTGCCAAGGGCGTTGCCACTGAGATCGGCAAGGCGTTGAACTTGGCCATGCCGGCATCATGAGCAAGGCGCCTGGTACCCTCCAGACGTCCGTCACGAGGGCAAAGTGGGCTCAGTGCCGGATCATCCTGCTATGCCTCCTGAGTGCAGCGTGCAATCCTTCGCCTGAGCTCCAAGCCTCCCGAGACGTCCGCGCAACGACAGCGCAAAGCCTCCGGCAGGTGGCTGTCCTCCCGCTGCAGCGCGGCTACTACGTCGCCAGCGATACGCCTTGCGCCAAAGCCTCGAACGCCACCCTCTTGCTTCTGAGACGGAATGGCATCGGCGGAGCGCGGTATTTCTGCGAGTTCAAGCGTATCGAGCAGACCGGTCCAGCCACTTATCGCGTGGAAGAAGAGTGCGCCGATTTCCAGGGGGACGCGCCGGAGACTCGGCATCTGCAATACATACTTGATAATGACTCCCGCTTCTTGGCCAAGGAGCAGGACGTCGTCGCTCTTGACGCTCGGTACTGTGCCCAGTCGGAATTGCCTCTCGAGTGGCGTAACACGGACATCGAGTCCGAAATCGAATGAACACCGCCATTCTGTTCAATGGAAGGGGCGTCCGTCATACATCCGATACAGTTGCGAGCGGAAAGAATGTCGCTCGCGAACGGCCGGTTCCTGCAGGACAAAGCCCTTCAGCCGTTGTGTCAGCGACTGGCTGGTCCGGGTCGACACCGGTAATCGGATCGTTGCCGCACTGAACAGCGCCCCGTTCCAGGTCGCCTCCATTTATGCGGCTGAA
>NZ_JAPDCD010000085.1:0-7347 GCF_027705695.1 Aeromonas sp. QDB62
AAGACGGGAAGTTTCGGCCCTTACGGATGCCCGGAAAACCTTAGCGTACGATTTTTTCCGAATTCTGCGGGCTCCCCTCATAGGACGCGCTACGAGCGATTTCTACCTGTGGGTAAGCCCATCGCCTCATCTCATCAAACAAAGCGTTATTACGGCCATCAGGGGCGTTTATGGAGTGGTCCAGTGCCTTGGCTCGCCGTACCGACAGATTCACCGGTTCAGCCAACTCGGAAAGCGTGTGTGTCCGCCAGTGCCGCCAGTCTGTATCGTTGATGAAGGCGCAGGGGTTACGATGGATGTGACGCGCAAAGCAAAGATCGGCCCCGTAATGCTCGTCATAGGCGGCCTCGATGGCCGTCAGATAGCGGTACGGCTGGCGCTCGCGTACCTCAGGCTGGCAATAAACCGGGTCTTTCAGCAGCCAGAAGGCTTGGTGCCGATGGGGATTGGTCTGGTTGTAGACCACCACGTTCGGCTCGATGTCGTACAGGGTGTGGGCATGAACAGTTGGCGAACTGTCATGATCGACCATCAGCCAATGACGGTCATTGAGATGCGCCCTGATGCGTTCGATCTGCATGGCGCTATCGCGAGGTAGCCAGTAGGTAGGGCCGCCCTTAACGGGCTGACACTCGACAAATTCGGGCAGGAGTTGCTTGAAGTTACCTAGCAATGCTAACCGCCTTATTGGCGGTTCTGGGTTGTCTGATATCTTGCATGTGTTATGCTTTCCCTGTTCTTTGTGAACGGCCCCGAATTACTGTTTCCTCCGCCAAGATGAAACGCAGTAGTTCGGGGTTTGTCTTTTCTGGGCAATACGTTACAGCACTAACTTTGCCTCGGCAACGTTACCTATCCCAGTAGTTTCACAGCTCTCCAAGATGCTTCCTGACCCCCTTCTTTGGGCTGGTCAAACGCTCACGAACGACAGCGAAAATTGCATCATCCCCATCTGAATTACTTGATGCGTGAACTGCAATAACTCTCTCTGATGCTTGCTGGGCAATCACCTTGGCCTCGTCTAAATCGAGCCAGTCGATACGCGATAACCAATAAAATGCGGCTGCATACTCTTCACCAGGTGAAGCAAACGCCTCGTCTTTAGCTCCCTGATACAAGATGCACCTCTCGTATTTATTAGGCAGTCTACGTATCAGTCACTCCCCGCTAATATCAAAGCCTAACTCTCGTTCTACATCGTCCAGTGAGTGCAGGGTCTCTTCTCCATTGCTAACCCTCTCCATGACCTGCTCGACATCAAATAATCCATCGGAAAATAAGCCGCGCTCTTCGACTATCCGATTCAGTTCTTGGATGGCCTCATGGTTCTCAAGCTTCCAACGGTCGGCCTCTGCGTTTTTCCGCTGGCCCAACTGATTGAACTTCGCTGCCATCTCTTTTTCCGGCAAAAAGTCACCAGTATCTGCCTCACTCAATGCAGCCTCAATGTGTGAGCGCTCCCAAGCCTCTTGGTCCAAATCACCTTGCATATCTTGGTTCTCGTTTACCACGGTGGAGTGTCGTCAACCGGCACCCGGTTCTTCCGTGCGGCTTTGGTTTCCGCTTTGAGCTGATTAATCTTCGCTTCAGCCTGCTCCGGCGGCAAAGTCTTGCGCCATTCAGCCCGCTGCTTGCTTCGTTCTGCCTTGGCTGCTCTTCGTTGCTTTTTCTCTGCCTGATCGGCCTTGTGCTGCACCTTCTTGCTCTGTGGCTTATTGGGCTCTGGCAAGGTCTTACCTGTTTTCTCTGCGTGACGCTTTAATGCCGCCGCCTTGCGCTCTTCAAAGGTTAACGCCTTATCAATCAACCGACCCCTTTGTATTGCCTCGCCCACCGCTTGCCCTGCAAGTTCAGGAGCTACGTCTACAACGTCCAGTTTTGCCCTTGGGGTAGGTCTGTTCTTCTTCTGCCGAGCCTGCTGCAACCGAGTAATTTCGCTCATCTCATCAGCAGGGTTGCGGAGGAGATCCAGCCCTGTAGCTCGCTTGTCTGCCTTAGCGTTTTTAGTAGCTTTTTCCCAGTTCAAACCACCCATTACACCTCCCTGACCTAAATAAACCCGGCTTCGCGCTGGTGACGCAGAGCCAAGATCACTACGGTTTCGCCCTCTAGGCGGTAACGCGCCAGATAACCACTGTCCCCAAAGGGGATAACCCACTCGCGGAACACCTCCGGGAGCCCTTCAATAGGACGCCCCATCGCGGGTTGTTGCCCGAGCTGGGCCAGCGCCGAACGGATGGTTTGGGCTGCTCGCTGTGCAACAACCGGGCTCTTACTGTGCAAGAACTCGCGCAGCCGTTTAAGGTCACGCAGAGCAGCCGGAGAGAGGATCACTTGTGGCATGCAGGTGCACCACCTTCAATCTCGGTGCCCCAACCAGCCAACCACTGATCGGCCTCCTCAAGAGAGACATGCAAACCAGTCTCCTGAAACTCCTGCCAAGCATCGAGGGTATCGCGGCGGAACGCCTCCTTGCGCTCTTCGCGCTCAACATACTGGGTGATAGCTTCGCGCATCATCCAGTGCGCTGAACGGTCGCGGGCAGCAGCTAGCTGCTTGATCCGGCTTTGGGTATCGCTATCAAGTTTGATAGACATGGGTTTGGTAGCTGCGGACATAAAACCTCACTGTTAGCCAAAGGTATTACCTAGTGATACCTAAATTTACCACGCAATCCAAGCGCCGTCACAACCCGATTGCAGTACTGCAATGTCGCCCCCGAACTGGGGCGACTAGCGCAGTCTGTCGCAGCGAGCTCGGGGGCAGCCAAGCGCAGCGCGGCAGAACGGGCTAGACCTTCATCCACCGCAGCAGCAGGGCTGCCAACGCTATCCACGCCGCCACGTCCCAAGAAGGCCCCGCCAAGGCGCTGTAGAGCGGCCCAAGGCCCAACCAGTCCGCAACCCAGTACAGCAGGGCTTTCGCCGCAAACACGGCGGCCACAGCTGCCACCGTATGCCACAGCATCAACCCCGGAAACCGATCACTCAATCGCACCTCAATCCACCTCCACGCCAGCATCGAGCAGCCGTTGCCGCCATGTATCGGCGGACAGCAGGGCATAGTGGGCCACCTGCTGGCGCAGGTATTCGGTATCAATGACGATCCAGCGACTGCCGTCGTCATCGATCATCCAGTCGATGGTCGCATCGAGGAGGTCGATCAGCGGCTTTCCATCGGCCCATAGCCACGGGGAGCCTTGATAGCTCGCCAGTTCGTACTCAACCGGGGGGAACTGGCGAATATGCGCCACCGTGTCAGGTGTACCCAACCGACCTGATTTCATACCCGATCTCCTTAATTATTGTCACTGTGACGATATATCACATGCTAAATCCACGATCTCGCCGCTGCTCTTTTCGCAGCTCCGCAGCCCTGTCGGCGATCAGCGCTGCGCCCTCTGCAAGGCGTCCAGCGCCTCGTTCAAGTCGTTGACACTGCTGCTTAAGCTGCCAAGCGCTGTCGTTGTCGCTCTGTTCGACCGCTCTACCCCGCTCTGCAACGTCTCGAACGAACGCTGTAGCTCGCCGCATAACACCCCGCAACTCTCCAGCGCGCTGGTGCAAGCGATCTGCAACTCGCTCAAAGAACGCGCCTGCTGCTGTAATTGCTGCTCCAAAGCCGTCGTTTGCTGCTGGTGTGCCGTTTCTATCCGCTCCAGCCTGTCGAGTAGCACCCGTTCCAGTTCGGTCATTCACTTCACCTCCACAGCCATTTTGTCGCTGTCCTTCACGTTGAACGGTTGCCCCAATGTCGGCGCGAGGATGTAGCTCTTGCCGCCCTGATGGACGAAGGTCACTCCGGTCGGAAGCTGCGCCAGCGTGGCTTTCGCGCTGCTGATCTCGCTGTTCAACCGCTGAACCTCGCTGCCCATCCAGCTCAATACCCCCCAGCTCCCCAACCCTATCCCCACTGCGGTGCACACCCCAACCAGCAAGGCTTTGAGCCAGACGCTGGAGATCAGCTTGAGGGTGTTGGCCTCGCTCCGGGCCTGCTCCAAGACCTCCCTCAATGGGTCGGTCGAGTCGGAGATCTGTTGGGGCAATCCCTCTATCCCGTCCCGGATAGCGCCCACGGTTGTATTCAGCTCGTCGTTCACACGCTTTTTTAAGTCTTTCTTGAGCTCGTCGAGCACCGCTTTCGCTAACTTCTCCACCTCGCCCAATTCCTGCTCTTGCCGCTGCTTGAGCCTCTCGCTCAAGCGTTCTTTCTGCTGTCCAAGATGCTCCATATAACTCTCC
The DNA here is from genome assembly GCF_027705695.1 of Aeromonas sp. QDB62. Classification (NCBI taxonomy): domain Bacteria; kingdom Pseudomonadati; phylum Pseudomonadota; class Gammaproteobacteria; order Aeromonadales; family Aeromonadaceae; genus Aeromonas; species Aeromonas sp. QDB62. Next base: position 4,242 of record NZ_JAPDCD010000085.1, read on the forward strand.
CCTTAACCGGACGGCTTTGGGGTAGCCCTCCGGCTTGATGCTGATGTAATCCATGCCCGTTCGCGTGATTTCGCACCCGAGCGATTCTTGCAGGTAGGCTCGCAGCTCGGCGGCGTTTGTGATCACCCCCTGCGCGGTGGCCCCGATTAGGTGGTCGGTGATCTGTTTTTTGATGGCCGGGTGGTCGCCCTTGTATGCCTCGAAATCCGGCCGCAGCAGCCGTGCCCGGAGCGGGTCGTCTGGCCGCGCCCAGCCCTTGGCATGATTGTGTTTGTCCCTGACCGCATAGAAGTCGTCGCGTTGACCTGGTGGAGCCGGGTTGAACGATTTTCCGCTGCCCAAGTGAACACGGGGGATCAGGATGTGCACATGCGCCCCGCCGCCCGGTTCGTCGTGCTGGACGACGGTCATGTGGTAGTCCTCCGGCTCCAGTCCTGCAAATGCCAGCGCCTCGAAATCGGCCAGCACCTCGTCGATCTCGGCAGCGGTCGGTGCCTCCTCGGCGGCCCACGAAATCACCGCGCTGGAGTACCGCTGCTGGAACGGCAGTGAGTCGGCCACCGCCGCGAACAGCGCCGGATCCCCCCGCAGTACCGTCACCCCGGCCCGCTCCGCTCCGGTGTGGTCGTGCGCCCCAAGCAGGTAGGCCGAGGCGCGGGCGCCGCTGCCCGTACCGTGGGCTAGGAATTTAACGTGCATCGCTGCTGCTCTCCTTGGTGGTCGGCTTGGGGGGAGGAGGCAACTGGGGCAGCAAGTGGGCTGCCTCAGCCTCGATGCTGCGCAGCAGGGCCAGCACTTCCACCAGTTGCACCGACGAGCCGGCCAACCGGCATTCGTTCAGGGCTCGGGCTATCTGGTTGAGGTTGTTGCTCATCCCGGCCAACTGGCGCATCAACGCCGGGTCGGCATCGTTGCTGGTATCGCGGACACGGACGGGACGGCGCTGGGGCGTCGGCAAATTCGTCTGCTGATTGGCATCCACCGCACCCCGGATCCAGTCAGACACACTGAGCCCGGATGCGGTCGCCCGCTCGCGCCATTCGGCGGCGGTCGGCTTGTCGATCCTGACGCTGACGGTGGTTATCTTTTGGACCTTGGACACGCTGCCTCCGGCTGTGGGTTTAGGGGGATTGAAGGGGCATAGCCCCTCACCAGCCCCGTGTTACGTTGAGCCGCGAAGCAGGCTAAAACGTAATACGGGTACGCTGGCTTAATGCCAGTACAGCAAAAAAACAGGGGGTCGGCAACTTGCCAATTATCGTCACAGTGACACATAATCAATTACCGTTACAGTGACAGGAAATAACACCATGAAGGACACCAAGGATCAGGGGACTGGGGACATGTTTGGCATCAAGCGCGGACGGGGTAGGCCAAAAACCGGATCAGCCAAAACAGGGGCAGAACGACAAGCAGCCTACCGTGCAAAGCAGCAGGACAATAACGTTACTGTGACGATAAATCGGGCATTGGTAGAGGGGCTGGATGCCCAGATGCAGGCTATCCGGGATGGAGGGTCGGCGGTGGTACTGACCCCGGAGCAGGCCGGGGAGATTCTGCGGGCACTGCGAACGGCAGAGAACAAACAGCTCCGGGGATAAGACCTACTGCCCACAGGCCAAACACATGGCCTGATGGACAGCCCTTCGGGATCGGCCTTACCCCCCTCGCAACGAGCCTCTCTCTCTTAAATGACTTTCGAGAAGGGGCCGCCCTACGGGCGCTGTTATCTGATATGGCTTGTTTTCGCGATCGCTATTTTGAAATTTTGGCGTACTTGCTTACCGTACTGGCGGAAATATTGAGATCGTCGGCGATGGTGCTATGCGGGTATCCGGCAGCCTTCATGCTCTGAATGGCTTCCCACAACTCCCAGTTAGTCCGGCTTGTTCCCATGGGCCTCCCGCCCCCCTTGGAAACCTTGCCCCCCTTGGCCCCTCTGGTTGCCTGAATGGCGCGGAACTCGGACGGGGTGAAATGTCGCCATACCCAACGGGCGATGCTCTTGGCCGTGGCCTTCGTCTCGGACACGGGCAACGGACCGCCCTGCTCCAGCCCAAACGCATTGGCACTGTCACAGGCAGCTCTGACAGCCTCAGCCCATGCGTCGTACCCATTGGGTCGCCAATACTCTCTGACGGCGCTGTAAGCCCACTCCCGCACGTTGTCGAACAGGGTGACGTTACGCCCTAGCCCGCTCGCCTCCTTGCGGCTGCGGCGACTGTAGGCGGCGAGATCTTTATCCGGGCAGAACTCGGCCAGATAGTCGAGAGAATAGGGCTCAATGGGGTGCCAGACCGTCCACCAATCGCTGTGTGTGGGGTTCTTGGTGATGAGGCCTGTGAACCGCATGTCAGCCCCTAACCGATGCGCCATAACGTGTTCTATGGCGGCCAGATAGCGCAATGGTTTCGCCTTGGCTGCGCTGGTGCGGGCCACAGGGGTAGCCAGCATGTAACCGATGTGGGCACGGCCTCGATGACAGACCCCGTTCTCGTCCAGCCCTTCATCCAGGTTGATGGCGATCCAGTGTGGAGCTGGCAGTCCAGCGGACTCCCATGCGGCGTATCCATCTGGTCGGTCGATATCGAATACCAGGCAGGCGACGTGCGGCGGCGGGTTGTGCTGGATGTGGCGATAGGCCAGCGCGGTAGCCTTCGGGCGGATCAACAGGCCCTGTGACGGGTCATCAGTACAGTAGGGGCGATGAGGCAGACGTTCGACAAACGAGGCGCGAGAGGCTGTTTTCGTCAATGATGCCCGCGCTTATTGGCGGGGCAGGGTTGTTTAGCGTGATCCATGTGTTATTATTTTCCTGTTCTTAGTGAACGACCCCGAACTCTCTTACCGACTCCGCCAAGATGAAGATAAGAGATTCGGGGTTTGTCTTTTCTGGCCAGTACGTTACCGCAGGCGGTCACACCTTACAACGTCCGCTAATCAAGACGTGACATGGCATCCAGATACCTGATTACCCATGATTAGCAGTCAGTTACCACGAACTATACTGATCTTACGTACAGTTATCGGAGGTGCGAGATCATGGCCAAAAGCAAAATCCAATTCCAGAAAGGCTACAGCCTGTTTGAGTTTCTCAAGGACTATG
>NZ_JAPDCD010000086.1:0-1206 GCF_027705695.1 Aeromonas sp. QDB62
GGGGATGTAAGCCGGAACCCCAGAAATTTCCGTCACCCTAGTTGGGTGGGCTCAACACTCGTGTCACCAGCTACCTTCTGGAGAATCGAGCTCGGCCATCCCTCCCTGGACGGGCATCGCTCGACGATGTTCAACGGCTCCCTCACGGGGCCGTCGTTTTGTGGGGGCTATTCCATCCACAAGTCGTCGAGGTTCTTGAAGTTCCAGAGCGTCGGGTCTTCGGGGCCAGTGATACTGTCCTTGCAACTCGTGGCCGCCAGGTCGATGGTCTGCATCGGGATCGGCTCTCTCGAGCGTAGCGAGAAGAACACGCGAACCTTGGGAGTCAGCAGTGATTCCATTCCCGGCTCAACGACAACGGCCAGACGCTGAGAGGACAGGCGAACCAAGGAGCCGACGGGGTAGATGCCCACGGCCTTGACGAAGGCGTGGAAGATGCGTTTGTCGAAATGGCCCTCCCACTTGGCCATCTGCCGCATCGCCGCGGACGGGTCCCACGGCTTTTTGTAGGCTCGCTCCGACGTCACGGCATCATAGACGTCGCAGATTGCGCCCATGCGGGCCAGGAGTGAAATGGCGTCACCGGCCAAGCGATCCGGGTAGCCGGTTCCGTCGATCTTCTCGTGATGGTGCAGGGCAATGTCCACCACCCCGGGCTCGGCCCCGCCTGCGCGCAGCATCTTTGCGCCCTCCACAGGGTGGCGCTTCATGATGGCGAACTCGGCATCGGTGAGCTTGCCTGGTTTGTTAAGCACTTCCAGCGGCATCGCGGCCTTGCCTAGGTCGTGCATCAGTCCGCCGATGCCAGCCAGGCGCGTTTGCTCCTCGTCTAGATCGAGATGCCGGGCCAGCGATAGCATCAGGGCGCAGACGGCAACCGAGTGCAGGTAGGTGTAATCGTCGTGCGTTTTGATGCGTGCGACGCTGATGAGGGCATGAGGTTGGCGCAGCACCGAGGCAGCGATTTCTCCGACCAGCGGCAACGTCGTGCTTGGGTCGACGGCCTTGCCAAGCCGGGCTTCCTGGAACATGTCCATGACTTGGGACTTGGCCGCAAGACAGAGTTTCCGTGCATAACACATTTCGCTCTCCATTGAGGTTGCGCCGTCACTTTTCTTGCTTAGTGGACTAGACGGCAGAGATTGCTCCTCCGACAATTCTCTGGGCTCTGGGCTCTGGGCTCTGGGCTCTGGGCTCTGGGCTCTC
>NZ_JAPDCD010000086.1:1303-7286 GCF_027705695.1 Aeromonas sp. QDB62
GGCTCTGGGCTCTGGGCTCTGGGCTCTGGGCTCTGGGCTCTGGGCTCTCTGGGCTCTCTGGGCTCTCTGGGTCGACTTGGCTTTTGGCCAAGTCGACCCAGACCTCCCCGACGCCACATTCTCGAATGGCAGAGAGATCCTGAGGCTCGGTCAGCAGGAAGCTGCCGCGCCAGAATGGGTGTCGAAACCAAGAGCCGGCGAGCTTGTGGATGTACATGCCGAGACGAAGCTCGGATACGGGAATGCGTTTTACCAACTTATTTTCCTTTCTGAGTTGGGTGGTTAGGCGTGCGCCGAGGCTGGCACCCAGCGGTAGAGCGGAGGTAAGGTCACGCCAAGATTCTTGGATCAGCCGGAACCGCCGAAATTTCCGTCAGCCGATCAACATGGCTTTGTCTCGCGCTCGGTCGATGCGTTCCTGCATCGCCTGCATGACTTCTTCGTGGGTGTACGACTTGGCGTTGGGGTCGTCGGCCTCTCGGAGAGCTTCCTCGACCTCGCGGGTCATCCGCGCATATTCTTCCGGCCACAGCGCTTGCTCCATGCGCAGCGACGCCTGCCCAAGCAGGTGCAGCAGGCCGAACAGCCGCATGTCATTGGTGGCGACGACGTGCTCTCGAATCCGCTCCTGGATCACCTCGCAGGCCCGATGCGCCTCTGGCGTCGCCGTGCCCTCGTAGCCGGCTGGGAGTTCTGCTTCTTCAGCGATTCGCGCCCAAGCGATAGCCAGCGCCTCGATGGTGGACAGGTTCATTTGCTCATCCACTTGCGCAGCAGACGCTTTTTCAGGGAGGCGCGCTCTTGCGGATTGCGTCCCTTGTGGTTGGCAATGCGATCCGCCGTGGCGGCCTGGCGCTTGATGGGCCAGTAGGAGCGGCCATCCTTACCCATCGACCAGACGTTGCTGACCTGGTTTTCCAGTAGAGGCAGATGGGCGCATAGAGCTTCCGGCGACGCGCTGGCCAGCGCGGTGCGCTCGTGGGTTCGCCAGCGCTGATGCCAGAGTTTCTTGTCCTCGCGCTCGCTACGGCAGGTCGTGTGCCCAACGATGGGCGTTTTGCGGCGGCTGCGGCTCATGATGTGGTTGTCTCCAAGAACATTCAGGACAGGCTTTCTGGGTAGAGCGCCGTCAACCGGGACAGGGTTTCTTGCACTTGTTCCAGCGAGGTCATCAGATGATCAACCTGATCCTGAAGATCCACGGCGAGATCAAATAGCTCAGCCACTCGGCTGCGTGATCCCTCGTTGAACGCGGCCATTGCCAGTTGATGCAGCTTCAACAGGTCGGTGCGCAGTTGCGGAGGTGCGCCGTCTGCGCTGTCATTCAAATCGCCGCGCAGCACGTCCACGGCATCGACTGCACGCAGCAGTGCCGTGGTATCGAAATTCTCGGGAGTCAGTTCGTCCCATTCGTCGTCGGTGATGCGGGCTGCCATCAGGAGAGCTCCGATTAAGCGGTTGCGAGCGTTAGATGCCCGATCGGCTCGGCTGCTGGCCGTACCTTGATTTCGATGTCGTAGCCGAGGCGATTCAGACAATCCATCAGCTTGCGTTCGGATAGATTGGTGAAGTCGCCGCGCATCATGCCCGACACCTTCGGTTGCGGGATGCCCATGCGTTTGGCCGCCGCTTGTTGAGTCAGCCCAAGGGCGCGCATGGCCCTCCTGATCTCGACCACCAGGCCGGTCTTGATCTTGAGCTTTTCAGCGTCAGGCAGTCCAAGGTCGGCAAAGACGTTGCCCGAGCTGCGCTGAACCTCGACGCCTTCAATGATTCGTTTTTGCATTTCATAGCTCCTGTGCCAATACCTCGGCCACCTTCAGCCGAGCGCGGATGATGTCCATGTCGGCCTTTGGCGTGGCGATTCCGCTCTTGCTCTTCTTCTGGAAGCAGTGCAGGACGAACACCGCTTCCGCAAACTTGACCGTGTATACCGCTCGATAGGTGCCGCCGGCATCGTCTTCGACGACCTTCAGCACGCCGGCACCACCGAACCCCTTGAGCTCCTTTGCTGCGTCATCCTGATCGCCTATCTGCGCCAACGAGAGCGCGTAACCGAAACGGCGACGCACGTCGGACGGCAACGCCATCAAATCCTTGTGGCTGCTCGCGATCCATTCGAGCGGTTTTTCTTTGTTTGTCATGACGGAATTTTATACCTGTTCAGGTAATGATGTAAACGCGGCAACCTCAAGGAGGTGTCGTAAAACATTTGTTTTGCGACAGGCTGTCAGCCGCCGCTGTGCTACCTGTGCAACACCCCCTCAAAAATGTACGGAAAACTCTATCGCTATTCACTATTATGCGGAAACCTGTTTTTGATGGTTATCCGCCTATGTTGGTTGGCTACATGCGCGTGTCGTCGGACTCCGACCGCCAGAGCACGGACTTGCAGCGCGACGCGCTGCTCGCCGCCGGCGTCGATCCGCGTCACCTGTTTGAGGATCGTGCCTCTGGCGCGAAGGATGACCGTGCCGGCTTGGCGCGGGCGCTTGAGTTCGTTCGAGCCGGCGATGTGCTGGTGGTGTGGAAACTCGACCGGCTCGGTCGCTCGCTGTCGCACCTGCTCGCCATTGTGACTTCGCTCAAGGACAAGCGGGTGGCGTTCCGCTCGCTGACAGAGAACCTGGACACTACGACGCCCTCGGGCGAATTCCTGTTCCAGGTGTTCGGTGCGCTCGCGCAGTACGAGCGCGCCTTGATTCAGGAGCGCGTCGTCGCGGGCTTGGCCGCCGCACGCAAACGCGGCCGGATCGGCGGCCGGCCGCAGGCGATCACTGGTGAGAAGCTGGACGCCATCGTCGCCGCGCTCGATGGCGGCATGTCTAAGGCGGCGGTGTGCCGCAACTTCAATGTCAAGCGCACTACGTTGATCGAAACATTGACGCGAGCAGGTTGGCGTGGTGCGGGAAGGACGGTCGATGAGCAACAAGAATAAGCTACTCACCGTCTTTTCTGACGCAGAGCAGGAAGCCTTGTACGGCCTACCGGACTTCGACGATGCTCAGCGGCTGGAATACCTGGCGTTGACCGAATCTGAACTGGCGTTCGCCAGCAGCCGGCCTAGCCTGCAGGCCCAAGTCTATTGCGTCTTGCAGATCGGCTACTTCAAGGCCAAGCATGCTTTCTTCCGCTTCGATTGGCATGAGGTCGAGGACGATTGCGCCTTCGTGCTGAGTCGCTATTTCCACGGCGAAGCGTTCGAACGCAAGGCGATCACCAAGCATGAGCACTACAGCCAGAGGGGTCAGATCGCCGAACTGTTCGGCTACCGGTCGTGGGCGGCTAGCTTCCTGCCGCAACTGGCACAGCAGGCTGAACAGATCGTGCGGCGCGACGTAATGCCAGGATTCGTGGCCGCCGAACTGATCGTTTGGCTCAGCGAGCACAAAATCATCCGGCCCGGCCACACCACCTTACAAGAGCTGGTCAGTGAAGCCCTGTCCACCGAACGCAGGCGCTTGGGCGGCTTGCTGGCAGAAGTGTTGGACGAATCGGCCAAAGCTGCGCTGGGCCAGCTCCTGGTGCGTGACGACACCCTGTCTCAACTGGCAGCGCTCAAGCAGGACGCTAAAGATTTTGGCTGGCGTCAGATGGCAGGGGAGCGCGAGAAGCGCGCCACGCTGAAGTCCTTGCACGGGATCGCCAAGGCGCTGCTGCCCAAGCTCGGCATCTCGCAGCAGAACCTGCTGTACTACGCGAGCCTGGCGAACTTCTATACCGTCCATGACCTGCGCCACCTGAAGGCGGAGCAGACCCGGCTCTACCTGCTGTGCTATGCCTGGGTACGTTACCGGCAGCTCACCGACAACCTGGTCGACGCGATGGCCTTCCACATGAAAAAACTTGAGGACGAGAGCCGCACGGGTGCGAAACAGTCCTTTGTCGCCGAACAGCTGCGACGCCATCAGGAAACGCCGCAGGTTGGCCGCCTGCTGTCGCTGTACGTGGACGACAGCGTGGCCGATCCGACGCCGTTCGGCGAGGTGCGCCAACGCGCCTACAAAATCATGTCCAGGGAATTGCTGCAAAACACGGCGCAGCGCATGAGCGTCAAGCCACTGAACAAACTGGCGCTGCACTGGCAGGCGGTGGACGGCCTGGCCGAACGCATTCGACGCCATCTACGGCCGCTGTACGTCGCGCTCGACTTCGCCGGCACGGCCCCCGATAACCCATGGCTCGCGGCGCTGACTTGGGCCAAGAGCGTGTTCGCCAAGCAGCAGCGCCTATCACAACGGCCACTCGACGAATGTCCGGCGGCAACGCTGCCGAAACGCTTGCGTCCGTACCTGCTGATGTTCGATGCCGAAGGCACGCCGACAGGCCTGCATGCCGATCGTTACGAATTCTGGCTTTACCGTCAGGTCAGGAAACGCTTCCAGGCGGGCGAGCTCTACATTGACGATAGCTTGCAGCACCGGCATTTGTCCGACGAGTTGGTTTCGATGGACGAGAAAGCCGCCGTGCTCGCGCAGATGGACATCCCCTTCCTGCGGCAGCCGGTCAGTGCCCAGCTCGATGCACTGGCGACCGAGTTGCGTGCGCAATGGGTGGCGTTCAATCGCGAGCTGAAACAGGGCAAGCTGACGCACCTGGAATACGACAAGGACACGCAGAGACTGACCTGGCGCAAGCCCAAGGGGGAGAACCAGAAGGCGCGCGAGCAAGCTCTCTACGAGCAACTGCCATACTGCGATGTCGCCGACGTGTTTCGCTTCGTCAACGGCCAGTGCCAGTTCCTGTCGGCGCTGACACCATTGCAGCCACGCTATGCGAAGAAGGTAGCCGACGCCGACAGTCTGATGGCGGTGATCATTGCCCAAGCCATGAACCACGGCAACCAGGTTATGGCACGTACCAGCGACATCCCGTACCACGTCCTGGAGAGTACCTACCAGCAGTACCTGCGCCAGGCGACGCTACATGTGGCCAACGATTGCATCAGCAACGCCATCGCCGCACTGCCGATCTTCCCGCATTACTCGTTCGACCTCGATTCGTTGTACGGTGCCGTTGATGGGCAGAAATTCGGCGTCGAGCGACCAACTGTGAAGGCGCGCTACTCGCGCAAATATTTCGGCCGCGGCAAGGGCGTCGTCGCCTACACGCTGCTGTGCAATCACGTGCCGTTGAACGGCTACCTGATAGGCGCACACGAGTACGAGGCTCACCACGTGTTCGACATCTGGTACCGCAACACGTCGGACATCGTGCCGAGCGCGATCACCGGCGACATGCACAGCATCAACAAGGCCAACTTCGCCATCCTGCACTGGTTCGGACTTCGTTTCGAGCCGCGCTTCACCGACCTCGACGACCAGTTGCAGGAGCTGTATTGCGCCGATGATCTGGCATTGTACGAGAAATGCCTGATCCGGCCGGCTGGCCAGATCGACCGGCAACTCATCGTCGGTGAGAAGGCGAACATCGACCGAATCGTCGCCACACTGGGCCTGAAGGAAATGACGCAGGGCACGCTGATCCGCAAGCTGTGCACCTATACGGCGCCGAACCCGACGCGGCGCGCAATCTTCGAGTTCGACAAGCTCATCCGCAGTATCTACACACTGCGCTACCTGCGCGACCCGCAACTGGAGCGTAATGTTCACCGCTCGCAGAACCGCATTGAGTCCTATCACCAGCTACGCTCGACCATCGCCCAAGTCGGTGGGAAGAAGGAATTGACCGGCCGCACCGACATCGAAATCGAGATCAGCAACCAGTGCGCCAGGCTGATCGGCAACGCGATCATCTTCTACAACTCGGCGATCCTGTCCCTGCTGCTGACGAAGTACGAGGCAGCTGGCAATGCCAAGGCGCTGGCGTTGATCACGCAGATGTCGCCAGCGGCCTGGCGGCACATCCTGCTGAACGGGCATTACACCTTCCAGACTGACGGCAAGTTCATCGACCTGGATGCGCTCGTGGCGGGACTGGAGCTGGGCTGACGGAAATTTCTGGGATTCCGGCGTACAACCCC
>NZ_JAPDCD010000087.1:0-6957 GCF_027705695.1 Aeromonas sp. QDB62
TTTGTTTATGAAGCTGGTTGAGATACATTTCCAGAGGTCAATGCAATCGTGGCCGAAGCGCCGCCTCAAACCAACGTTTGTGATACATGCTGATCGGATATGCCCGCGTCTCCAAAGCCGATGGCTCGCAGTCTCTCGACCTGCAGCACGACGCCTTGCGCGCCGCAGGTGTCGAACGGGACAATATCTATGATGATCTTGCTTCCGGCGGTCGTGATGATCGCCCTGGCTTGACTGCCTGCCTCAAGTCATTGCGTGACGGCGATGTGCTGGTGGTCTGGAAGCTCGATCGCCTCGGACGATCGCTTGCCCATCTGGTCAACACGGTGAAGGAGCTGTCAGACCGCAAGATCGGCCTGCGGGTTCTGACTGGAAAGGGCGCTCAGATCGACACCACGACTGCGTCCGGTCGCATGGTGTTCGGAATCTTCGCCACCTTGGCCGAGTTCGAGCGGGATCTGATCCGAGAGCGCACCATGGCGGGTCTCGCCTCCGCGAGAGCGCGCGGTCGCAAGGGCGGACGAAAATTCGCGCTCACCAAAGCTCAGGTGCGTCTCGCGCAAGCCGCCATGGCCCAGCGCGATACTTCAGTTTCCGATCTCTGCAAGGAACTCGGCATCGAGCGCGTCACTCTCTACCGATATGTCGGTCCCAAAGGCGAGCTCAGAGACCATGGAAAGCATGTTCTCGGACTTACGTAGCAACTCGTTTCTTTTCGCAGGTTGAGCCACCTCCGCGCTTCATCAGAAAACTGAAGGAACCTCCATTGAATCGAACTAATATTTTTTTTGGTGAATCGCATTCTGACTGGTTGCCTGTCAGAGGCGGAGAATCTGGTGATTTTGTTTTTCGACGTGGTGACGGGCATGCCTTCGCGAAAATCGCACCTGCTTCCCGCCGCGGTGAGCTCGCTGGAGAGCGTGACCGCCTCATTTGGCTCAAAGGTCGAGGTGTGGCTTGCCCCGAGGTGATCAACTGGCAGGAGGAACAGGAGGGTGCATGCTTGGTGATAACGGCAATTCCGGGAGTACCGGCGGCTGATCTGTCTGGAGCGGATTTGCTCAAAGCGTGGCCGTCAATGGGGCAGCAACTTGGCGCTGTTCACAGCCTATCGGTTGATCAATGTCCGTTTGAGCGCAGGCTGTCGCGAATGTTCGGACGCGCCGTTGATGTGGTGTCCCGCAATGCCGTCAATCCCGACTTCTTACCGGACGAGGACAAGAGTACGCCGCAGCTCGATCTTTTGGCTCGTGTCGAACGAGAGCTACCGGTGCGGCTCGACCAAGAGCGCACCGATATGGTTGTTTGCCATGGTGATCCCTGCATGCCGAACTTCATGGTGGACCCTAAAACTCTTCAATGCACGGGTCTGATCGACCTTGGGCGGCTCGGAACAGCAGATCGCTATGCCGATTTGGCACTCATGATTGCTAACGCCGAAGAGAACTGGGCAGCGCCAGATGAAGCAGAGCGCGCCTTCGCTGTCCTATTCAATGTATTGGGGATCGAAGCCCCCGACCGCGAACGCCTTGCCTTCTATCTGCGATTGGACCCTCTGACTTGGGGTTGATGTTCATGCCGCCTGTTTTTCCTGCTCATTGGCACGTTTCGCAACCTGTTCTCATTGCGGACACCTTTTCCAGCCTCGTTTGGAAAGTTTCATTGCCAGACGGGACTCCTGCAATCGTCAAGGGATTGAAACCTATAGAAGACATTGCTGATGAACTGCGCGGGGCCGACTATCTGGTATGGCGCAATGGGAGGGGAGCAGTCCGGTTGCTCGGTCGTGAGAACAATCTGATGTTGCTCGAATATGCCGGGGAGCGAATGCTCTCTCACATCGTTGCCGAGCACGGCGACTACCAGGCGACCGAAATTGCAGCGGAACTAATGGCGAAGCTGTATGCCGCATCTGAGGAACCCCTGCCTTCTGCCCTTCTCCCGATCCGGGATCGCTTTGCAGCTTTGTTTCAGCGGGCGCGCGATGATCAAAACGCAGGTTGTCAAACTGACTACGTCCACGCGGCGATTATAGCCGATCAAATGATGAGCAATGCCTCGGAACTGCGTGGGCTACATGGCGATCTGCATCATGAAAACATCATGTTCTCCAGTCGCGGCTGGCTGGTGATAGATCCCGTCGGTCTGGTCGGTGAAGTGGGCTTTGGCGCCGCCAATATGTTCTACGATCCGGCTGACAGAGACGACCTTTGTCTCGATCCTAGACGCATTGCACAGATGGCGGACGCATTCTCTCGTGCGCTGGACGTCGATCCGCGTCGCCTGCTCGACCAGGCGTACGCTTATGGGTGCCTTTCCGCAGCTTGGAACGCGGATGGAGAAGAGGAGCAACGCGATCTAGCTATCGCGGCCGCGATCAAGCAGGTGCGACAGACGTCATACTAGATATCAAGCGACTTCTCCTATCCCCTGGGAACACATCAATCTTACCGGAGAATATCGTTGGCCAAAGCCTTAGCGTAGGATTTCGCCCTCTCCCGCAAACGACCCCAGGATTGCGGACAGCAGCAACGTCCTGTCTTTGGCCTCGGCCCCGTCCTTCAAGTGGGTGAAGTGGCGGCTGAAGCCCGTCCAGTCGTCCACGTCCATCAGCAGTTCGGTGATCTTGATGCGCGGCAGTAACTGGCTGGTTTGGTCGATCAGCGCCTGCGCCCGATCCGGCACCGCCGCATCCAGCGGGGTGATTTTCAGCCCTGACTCGGTGAGGATGGCATCGGGCAGCTCGTTGTCCTTGGCCAGGCGGGTGACGGTGGCCAACTGCTCGTCCAGCAGCTGCAAACGCTCTTCCAGGTACTGGTCGCTGTTCGGGTTGATCGCCAGGGGCAGGGCCTGCTCGCGCTTGAGTGCGGCGAACTTCTCGGCCGGCAGCAGGTAGTCGTCGAAGTCGCGGAACTGCCGCGAGCCCTTGACCCAGATGTCGCCGGAGCGCAGGGCGTTCTTCAGCTCGGACAGGGCGCAGATTTCGTAGAATTTCCGGTCGAGGCCTTCCGGGGTGATCACCAGCGGCTTCCAGCGCGGCTTGATGAAGGCCGTGGGTGCATCGGCCGGCACCTTGCGCAGGTTGTCGGCGTTCATCTCACGCAGGGTCTGCACGGCTGCCAGCACGCCTTGCGCGGCCGGCGCGGCGCGCAGTTCCAGCACCTCCAGCAAGGCCGGCGTGTAACGGCGCAGGGTGGCGAAGTTCTCGCCGACCAGGTGCAGGTGGTCGAAGCCTTCCGGCCGGGCCAGCAGCTCGGCCTCGCTGACGCTCTCGGTGAACTCGTCCCAGGGAATCACCGCCTCGATGGCGGCATAGGGGTCGCTGCCGCTTTCCTTCGCTTCCAGCAGCGCCTGGCCGATCCTGGAGTACAGGCGCACCTTGTCGTTGATCGCCTTGCCCTGCTTCTGGAACTGCTGCTGATGCTTGTGCTTCGCGCCGCTGAACAGCTTGACCAGGATGCGGTCGTGCAGATCGACCAGCTCATCGATCACGGTCGCGGTGCTCTCCAGCACCACGGCGGCCAGGGTCGCGTAGCGGCGCTGCGGCTCGAACTTACCGAGGTCTTTGGGCGTCATCTGCCCACCCTCGCGGGCCAGCTTGAGCAGGCGGTTCTGGTGGATGTGCCGGCCCAGGCCTTCGGGCAAGTCCACCAACTGAAATGTCTTCAGCCGCTCGATGTGTTCCAGCATGTGCCGAGAGTTGGGTTTCAGCGGTGCCTGCCGCAGCCAGGTCAACCAGGTGATGCTGCTGCCGGCCTTGAGCTTAAGCAACTCGTCCAGCTTGGCCCGATGCGAGTCGGTGAGAGGTTCGACCAGGGCGCGGTAGACCCGCCGATTGGCCCGTGCAATGGCCTCCGAGCAAGCCCGGTCGATCACGCTCAACGCCGGCAGGATGCGTCGCTTCTGCCGCAGGCTCTCCAGCGCCTGGCCGGCCAGCAGCAAGCCCTTGTCGGTCTGCTGGGCCAGTTCGGTCAGCTCGCGCACCAGGGCGCGGAAGTCGGACAGGCCGAACGGGGCCAGTTGAAGGTAGGTGCGCAGTTCCTGGGCGTGCTCGCGACGGGTCACATCGCGCTCGCCGTACTTCGTCCAACTCGCCGGATCGGTCTGGACTTGCTTGGCCACCCACAGGATGACCGGTTCGGGCAGCTCGCTGTCAGTGCCCAACGCATAGCCGGGGTAGCGCAGCAGGCAGAGTTGCACCGCAAAGCCCAGACGGTTGGCGTCGCCGCGCCGCTGGCGGATCAGTGACAGGTCGGAATCGTTGAAGGTGTAGTAGCGGATCAGGTCATCCTGGCTTTCCGGCAGCGCAAGCAGGGTGTCCCGCTCCGTGGCCGAGAGGATCAAGCGACGCGGCATGTGTCAGTCGTCCGTGCGGAGGTACTGGTAGAGAGTTTCGCGGCTGATGTTGAACTCGCGGGCGAGCTGCGCCTTGGGCTCACCTGCCGCCGCCCGCTGCCGCAGGGTAACAGTCTGCTCGTCGGACAGGGCCTTCTTGCGGCCCCGGTACGCGCCGCGCTGCTTGGCCAGGGCGATACCCTCGCGCTGCCGCTCACGGATCAGAGCGCGCTCGAACTCAGCGAAGGCCCCCATTACCGACAGCATCAGGTTGGCCATCGGCGAGTCCTCGCCGGTGAATACCAGCCCCTCCTTCAAGAACTCGATGCGTACGCCGCGCTGGGTCAGCTTCTGCACCAGGCGGCGCAGGTCGTCGAGGTTGCGGGCCAGGCGATCCATGCTGTGCACCACCACCGTGTCGCCCTCGCGGACGAAGCTCAGCAGCGCTTCGAGCTGGGGGCGCTGGGTGTCCTTGCCGGATGCCTTGTCGGTGAACACCTTGCTCACCTGGGTCTGTTCCAGTTGGCGTTCCGGGTTCTGGTCGAAGCTGCTGACCCGGACGTAGCCGATGCGGTGCCCCTGCACGATGTCTCCTTGGTTGAAGGCGGCTTATGTGCACTTTCTGTTCCGTTGCGCCCAAACCCCGTTTCTGTCAGGCTGAAATCTATAACCTTCGCGGGCATGTGTCAAAAAAATGCGAAAGATGACTCTATTCTGACGAAGCGGCGCGGCCTTGCCTGACATCCAGTTAGGGTATAGCCTAGATTGACATGCGCGATGCAACCCTTAACTTGCTTGCACCTATCGTTTCCATGCTAGCTTTATCGTAACGCTAAGGAAGCTCTGAAAAAGCCCATGTTTCGCGAAATCACCGCTCTGTAACCCGCATGGTTGCTGGGATGCATTTCTCGAGCGGGGGCTTTTTCAGACCTTCCTTAGCTTAGCGTACGATTTTTTCCGAATTCTGCGGTTCCCCCTGGAAGACCTACGCAAGTTGGGCCAGCTCAGAGGTGGAATCAACGAAGGCGAGCGAATGAGGCATCTTTTCTGGCGTCTTAACTTTCTCCTTCTCTCCGGGGCAACAAACAGCGCCCAGATGTACCATGAGGCCGCCGCTCTTTCCTCCGAGCTGGATACTCGTTGGTCTTACCGCTCCAAAGAGCTTATGACGCTCTACAGCAAGGCGAAATCCTATGAGGCTGGGGAACGTGTCGAGTTCGGCGGAAAGTCGTTTGCACCGCTATACACGCCCAAAAACGACACGCTGATCAACCTATTCCAGATCTCACAGCAAGAACAAGAGCAACTGAAGACGATTATCAGCACTGACGAGGCTCAGAAGCGCCGCAGAGAGCGCGATAGACTGCGTGATGAAGAACGTCGCCGCGCCGCTGGCCAGCTTGAGCGTGAAGCCTATGAAGCCAACTCATTGAGCAGGCAAAAGCCCTGGGAAGCTATGGGCATGAGCCGGGCTAAATGGTATCGCCTGGGCAAGCCTTCACCTCAACAAAACAGTGAGACAAGTCCCTCCCCTATTACTAATGGCGAAGCCTCAGCGGTTGCCCTTCAGGCGGCCAGGTGTAAAGCCGTTTAGATGGCTATTTCAAAGTGAGTGAGATTTCGTAACGGATGGCAGCCCTAGAGGCTGCTTTCTTTTGAGGGGTTAGCAGGCGTATAGCCATGCTGGATCTCAGTCTATCACTACCTGCTTAATATTCCACCTTTAGATCCGGCAGCAGTTCGACCAGGTGGCCAACTTACCAGGCACCGGCAGCAGCTCGACCGGGTGGCCAAGTTCAGATCTGGACGCCAGAAGGAAATCAACCAGGTGGCCAACTTACCAGGCACCGGCAGCAGCTCGACCAGGTGGCCAAGTTCAGATCTGGACGCCAGAAGGAAATCAACCAGGTGGCCAACTCACCAGGCATCGGCAGCAGCTCGACCAGGTGGCCCATTTCGTACGTACGAAATCAGGCGACGCTATGCGAAATCTTGGCGGCAATCCCCCGCGACTACGTGATTTTTTTAACGTAGAGCGCGCTTTTTCTTGCCATAGTAGGCCATTTTGGCCTATAATCTTAATTAAGAAGACCGGGCACCCGCCACGGTCAATACCGGAGAACTCCGATGATCCACACAGCTAACCGCACCTTTCACCAACTCTATCGAGAATGGATACGCGAACGCCGCGAGCATATGCACAACGTTTTGACCTGGGAGCGTGATCGTTACGGTGCTCGCCTCGTCGGTCTGTTTTATCGTTACTGCAAGGTGGCCAACCCCTTTCCCCGTTGCACTCTGAATACTCGGATCAACTACCGCGCCCATGCGGTGAATCTGCCAGATTGGCCAGCCCGCAGCCTGGAGCTGAATAAAATGTGGCTCAGTTGGAGAGAAAAAAAGTAGGCCGATTTGGCCTATTTTTTATTGTACCCGCTTGACACAATAGGCCAAAATGGCCTATTATATATCTCAGAAGGCCGGGCACCCGCCACGGTCAATACCGGAGAACTCCGATGATGCAAACAGAACTTAATCCCCTGATGGGGATGTAAGCCGGAACCCCAGAAATTTCCGTCACCCTAGTTGGGTGGGCTCAACACTCGTGTCACCAGCTACCTT
>NZ_JAPDCD010000088.1:0-6660 GCF_027705695.1 Aeromonas sp. QDB62
AGGTAGCTGGTGACACGAGTGTTGAGCCCACCCAACTAGGGTGACGGAAATTTCTGGGGTTCCGGCTTACATCCCCTCCCTGGGCGTAGGCGTGTCGTTCGCCGTGGGACCGGATGCCCGCGCTGCGCAGCTCGCTATAGGCAGCCGTCCTAAAGTCCTTGTAGGACATTGAGGACGGGATCAACGAGCGGCCCTCCTGTTGGGCGGCGGCCTGGGCCAGTGCGTGGTGCTGGGCGGGTGATTGGCAGGGAACCTGCCGCACGAGCCCGCCCTTGGTGCCGTCCTCGATGCGGATCTGGCCGTGCCGTTCGGCCTGGGCAAGCGCCCGTTGGGCGTCGAGTTTGGCCGCCTCCTCGAACCGCAATCCCAACGAACGTTGGAGGCTCAGCAGGGCTCCCACCCGCTCGGAGACGGCGGCCACGGCGGTGTCGTGCTGGGACACCGGCACGGCATGATCGGTGGTAGCGATCCCGCTACGGGTCGGCAGCCCCGCCTCGCGCACGGGGTCGAGCCGCACGGCCCGGTCGCCTCGGGCTATCTCCATGACCCGGTTAACGGCGGAGAGCGCATTTTGGGCGGTGGCGGGGCTGATCTCCCCCTGCTCCAGCCGCGCGATCAGGTGGGCGGCATAACCGCGCAGGGTGGCCGTCTCGATGTGCCGCATGTCCCTGATCCCCGCCTCCTCACGCGCCCAACTGGCGAACTGGCCCCAGCGATCGGCCATCGTGGCGATCGAACTGTGGCTCTGCATTCCCTCGCGCAGGGCGCTGCGCCCGGCATAGCCCATATCCCGGCTGCCGAGGCCAAAATTTCGTGAATCGGGGTTTGCCCGATCACATCTCGCCATATCAAATCTCCATATTGATTGATTGAAATTACGTTTTGATGCCCCATCCCCTGTTCCTGGTGGTGAGTGTTTTGCACCTGTTTTCGACTGTGCGTGTCGTGGGGGGCTTTTTTTTTCTACATCTCCTTACGCGGTGAGCGTGATTGTTCCGCAGAGCGGAGGGGGCTGCTATGGCAGGGGGCTCCTGCAAGCAGGGCGCGGGTCGAGATCGACTGCGCCGAGCGTCCGGCTGGCCTGTTTTCGTGCGTTTTCGTGCCAGTGAGATCTGGCGGCATGGCCCGAGGGCTAAGGGATAGCGCTGGGTTGGCGCTGGCCGTCTCTGTCAAACAGAGACGGCAGGGGGGGGGGGGGGCTGGGTATCATCGCATCGCATCTCATCGGCTACCCGGTGGGAGGCAGTGGCCGCAAGGCTCCGCCGGAGGCTTATTCGTGCGTGGCGTGATCCTTAGAGCAAGGAATACCTGAAAAGGTGTTGGTCTATAAAGCAAGGAATACCTGAAAAGGTGTTGGTCTATAAAATAAGGAATACCTGAAAAGGTGTTGGTCTATAAAGTAAGGAATACCTGAAAAGGTGTTGGTCTATAAAGTAAGAAATGCCTACAAGGTGCTAGTCTATAAAGTAAGAAATGCCTACAAGGTGCTAGTCTATAAAGTAAGAAATGCCTGCAAGGTGCTAGTCTATAAAGTAAGAAATGCCTGCAAGGGTTACTGAGTCGTTAAACGCATAAATGCGCAGATGCGTGTTGCAGTCGCATAACACTGTATTGCAAGGTCTCCATCTTTAGATTTCGACCGTCCACATCCACCCGTGAGTTTCAGTGCGCCCGAGATTATCCAGTTGAGCTCGACTGGCGAGAAATATTCAGTTATTGCATTTTGTGCAATAAAAGAAGGGATTTCTCAGTTGGGGAAATCAGAAAAATCAATTGGAATAGGAATCCGCTTTGCGTGGCAGCCACTCGGTACTGGCTGTGTTTGGGGAAATTCAGGCATGACAAATCGCCCCAGGGACCACATGTCCCTTGAGGACGTCATGGTCGTGAGGTGATTCGACAGCGCAAAGCGAATTACACACTCGAAAGTGATTTAGGCCGGGCTGTTAGGCTCGGCGAGCTAGTGATTAGGCCCCACAGGGATAAATCACCTTAAATCTGCATCCCTATCCTGTCAAGCCTCAGCCCGTGCGGCCTCCTGCTCGTCTGGCGTCCCTGTGGCGTAGATCTGGGCCACTCACCGCCCAGTTTGGCCGAAACCGGATAGGCCAGAGATCGCGGCCAAAACCTCTCCCAAACCGTCGCAAACTTTCAGCCGCCAAACCGCCTCGGCAGCCCTGCCTGAGCACTCTAAATGGCCCCTCTGCTGCCAGAACGGGGCGAACGGCCCGTTTTCCCTGGTAAAAAGGCCAATTAAACATAATGGGCATTAGACGCACCTCATTTTGGGGACGGGGAGCACAATTTCTGGTCGGTTTGGTGGGTATGATGGCGCGATGAGAGGTGGTCATCAGATAACAGCGCCCGCAGGGCGTTCTTGAATTCCTAAAGAGTCGTTTGAGAGATTAAGGGGCAGTAATGAAAAACAATAACTTTGCGGGTGCGTGCCTTCTGTTGTGCTCAAGTGCGTTTATTGGCGGGTGCGCCTCAGGCCCCGAAGTAACTCAAATATCTAGCAGTGACATCAAGCCAATCACCTTTGATTACAGCATTCCCAATGTCAGTAAACATACCCTGTTCACGCGAGCTCGCGACCACTTCGCCACCATCTATGGCGATAGTCGGTCGGTGATCCGTGTAACGGATGAAAACGAAGGGGTCATTATTGGAAAAGGTGCGATTGAATGGAAAGTGTCTATAGGGTTAGTGCCCCTCATATGCCATTCAGAATACAACATCAGATTTATGGCGAAAGACGCAAAGGCGCGCCTCCAGATGGAGTTGATCGAGGGTGCTCCTACGTTCTCGAAGTGCAGTGGGTGGACACTACCATCAATCAATGCTTACAAGGATGTGTTAGCGTCATTTGATCGCACTTCCAAAGGTGTAGAGAGCGCATTGAATGGGGTTGGTGACGGGAACTCATTCAAAGATTTCTAATCACGGAACGAACTAGACTTAACAAGCTCATGAGTTGCGCACAGCCTTGACTCGCTGGCGCATCTACATGGGGTGTAAAGCTCCTCGATGTTATTCACCTTTTATTAGATTTGGCGTTATGGATAACCAAGTTTTGATCATCTTGTTAGGCGTCATCGGGTTGCCGGTATGCCTCTACTTATTGGCTACCATGCCCAATTCAACGCATTGCTACTCCTGCAAGGTGCCATTGTCGATGCATCGGCAAAAGACATACCACCAGAAGTTTGATGGCCAAGAGCAAGAGGTGTGTAAGCGATGCTATGGCGGTAAAACCTATCGCCCAAGGCTCCGCTAGTTACTTAGCTTGCTCACGGCACGATGCACTTGGGGAATCCTGACCGCGCATAAGGGGCGTTACGGTAAATCCAAGCCCCTTTTTGCTGCCTATCAGCCTGCAAGATGGCTTGTTTTGCAGGGCGTTATCTCCCATTCTGCGCCGCACTATCCCTTGTGTCGGAGCATTCCATGAAAACCATCACTCATCCCACCCTGGTGCAACTGGTGGCGGCCGGTGCTGTGCGCGTCGTTGTCGCGGTCGGACAACCTGGCGGCTGGACCCTGCTGGTGCGCTACGGCCTGGCCGAACGCGCCCTGGCCGCCCAACGTAGCAAGCAACTCAGGGTCTTTCGCAAGCTCGATACCCTGGTGCTCTACCTGCAGCAGATCGGGGTCAGCCGATTCGAGGTTGATGCTGCAAAATTCATGGTTGCCCCGAGACCATTGCAGGGCGTTTGAACCTATCGCTAACTCACCCATTCGGGTGTAGTATTGCGTCAATAAAAAACCAAAACAGTTAGGTTGTTTGATGCCAACGGTGTTGATCATTGGGGGCTGGCGAGTGGTGATTTATCCCAACGACCATCGTCCGGCGCATGTGCACGTGATTGGGGGCGGCTGCGAGGCGGTGTTTAATCTCTCAGGGGAGCAAGGCGGGCCTGAGCTGCGGGAAAACTACGGATTTGATAGTAAAGCGCTGAAGCGCATCTGGGCAGAGTTGCAAGGCAATCAAGCTCACCTGATAAGACAATGGGAGGTGATCCATGGAACTAACCGATGAAATGATTGCACAGGCAAATCAGCGCGGAGCCGAGGCTCGCAAGCGCAGTCCTGTTGCTACGAGCGTGCGTTATGACCGGAGGATCGGACGGGTTGTGATCGTCTTGTCGTCGGGGTTAGAACTGGCCTTTTCCCCTCATCTGGCGCAAGGGCTCGAAGCGGCTAAGCCTAGCGACTTGCAGGAGGTCGAAATCTCGCCGTCAGGGTTGGGAGTGCACTTTCCGAAGTTGGATGCAGATCTCTACTTGCCTGCTTTGCTGGAAGGGCTGTTGGGTTCGGCGAACTGGGCTGCATCCAAGATGGGGGCGAAGGGCGGCAAGGCAAAAACCCCCGCTAAAGTTGCAGCGGCGCGGGCAAACGGTGCAAAGGGTGGGCGCCCAAGAAAAAACGTGCCAGCGGCGGCCTGACTGCGGTAACGTACTGTCCAGAAAAGACAAACCCCGAATCTCTGTCCAATCAACTTGGCGGAAGATAACAGAGAGTTCGGGGTTGTGACGAATCACGAGGTAAAGAATACCACATGGATCACATCAAACAACCCTGCACCGCCAATAAGCGCGGTGACCGTTGGTAAAACCTGCAACAGCAGCATTCGTCGAGCGGCTCCCCAGTCGCCCCTACTGCACCAACGACAAATCGGCTGGACTGCTCATTCGTCCACAGGCCACAGCACTGGCCTATCGCCATATCCAGCACAACCCACCGCCCCATGTATCCTGTCTGGTGTTTGACGTGGACAAGAAACCGCATGAGCTGCGTCGGCGAGATGGGTATCACGAATGGCGGGAGCGTGGTTTGCCCGCTCCGCATTGGATCTCGATCAACCCCGAGAACGGGAATTACCATCTTGGCTATTTGCTAGCCGCGCCCGTGGCACGTACCAATGCGGCTAGGCTAAAGCCGTTGCGCTATCTGGCGGCCATAGAACACGTTTTGGCGCATCGGCTGGGTGCTGACGTTGGGTATGTTGGCCTTATCACCAAAAACCCCGTACACAGCGATTGGTGGACGGTATGGCACGGCATTGAGCCCTATTCCCTCGACTACCTCGCGGAGTTCTGCCCAGATGCCGATCTGGCGGCCTATAACCGCCGCAGCCGCAAAGAGGCGAGCGGGCTGGGGCGTAACGTCACCCTGTTCGATAAAGTGCGGGAGTGGGCTTACAGCGCTGTCAGAGAGTATTGGCGACCCAATGGGTACGACGCTTGGGCCGAAGCCGTCCGCGCTACCTGTGATAGCGCCAATACATTTGGGTTGGAGCAGGGCGGCCCGTTGCCGCACAGCGAGCTCAAAGCCACGGCCAAGAGCATCGCCCGTTGGGTATGGCGACACTTCACTCCGGCCAAGTTCAGCTCCGTCCAGGCGGCCAGAGGCGCTAAGGGGGGGCGCATTGGTGGCAAGGTGTCCAAGCGCCCAACGAAGGGCGGCAAGGCCCGTGCAGAGCTGTTGCCGGAGGTGTTGCGCCTCAAGGCGCAAGGCTACAGCAACCGCGACATAGCCGAGGATCTGCAAATCTCAGCGGGCAGTGTGTCCAACTACCTCCGTCGTGATCGTGAGTGATCAAATAAAGCCATATCAGATAACAGCGCCCGTTAGGGCGTCTTTGTCTGATATGGCTTGTCCTTAGAGAGCGGATCTTGGCGAGGTGGGCACACGCCCGAACCGGAGGCCGTCCAGCAGACCGCTTGCGGGCTGTGGGCGGGGGCGTTGTCCACGGAGCGGTCTTTGTTCTGGCGGGGTTTCCGGTTCAGCGGCTGCTCAGATCGATCTCGATGCGCCGAAAGCCGATGCCGTTGGCGGTGTTGGCGGCGGCATCGATGCTCTTGAACACCCGCCAGCCCCCGCGTTGTCGTTCCAGGACAATGGTCTCGCTCTGTTTGCCGAACTTCACCAGATGCAGATGGTAGCCAGCCCCCATCGGGGTGGGGGCGATCAGGGCCTTGGCAAACCCACCTTGGTCAAACGTCCACTTCGCTTGCAGTTCTTCCATATCAAAACGCGCCTTTGATTAATCAAATTTACAAAATGATTCTAGCACAGCGCCGTCTTTATACCAGCGGTGGCTTCGGCGGTTCACCTGGCCGTTCCAGTAGCGCCCAAAGGAGGCAGAGTGCGTACCAATGATCCTGTCGTGTCCGATCTGCCAGCTGTGACTGGCGAGCCCAATAACGGTGGATGTGTGCCCGCCCTATCTGGGGCGGTTGGCGCACCCCCGGCTCGTATTGACGAATGTCGAGCAGGATGGCGATCAGCCGTTTGACCATGGCGCGGCGGCTGGTTTTGCCGCCGTGTCGCAGGTAGGTATCGACCCGTTCCCTTACCCATTGCTCCATGTGTCCTCCTTATCCCAGGTACGCGTTGGTCACGTCGATCCGCCCGTGCCCCAGTTCGGCGGCCACCTGCTCACGGGCCTGCAAATCCAGCTCCCGCGCCGCCGCGACCTCGATCCCCAACTGGGCGGCTAAAAACCGATGATGGTCGGCACCGTGACCGATCCCGGCCGCGACGGGCGCGGGGGCACCCACCAGGGTTTCGTACCGTCCCTGGGGTTGTACGCCGGAATCCCAGAAATTTCCGTCAGCCCAGCTCCAGTCCCGCCACGAGCGCATCCAGGTCGATGAA
>NZ_JAPDCD010000089.1:0-6062 GCF_027705695.1 Aeromonas sp. QDB62
GATCCCCCAAGTTGAACGCTGTCAGCCTAAGTATGAAACTGACCGCGCAGGGAGGGGGCGTCCATCACATCACTACACGCTGTTCTTTGTTAAAGTCAAAGCTGCCGCCCGAAGCAGGCTGACAGAGCCGGTAGGGTTTCTGCCGCCAGTTGTAGTTATGCCATGCCAAGGCACTGCACAGCAGCGTCAACTCACCATCGGTGGCAGGGCGCAACTGCTGCTCGCAGCGCGCTTTTAGCAGATCCCAGAGCTGCCTGATTGTGTCGAGCTGCGAGAGCACGGCGACGCAGCGCACAAGATCGGCACTCCCATCCCCCCCCATGCCATCGAGCCCCAGATCGGTGGCCAGGCTGACATCCTGACAGAGCAACGTGACTACGGGAGATTGCCCCGATTGGCGCAGCGCATCCAGCTCGGCATGATGGCGTTGTTGTTGCTTTTCCAATTGCTGCAAGCGTGATATTGCTGCGCTTAGATCGGTTTGTGCCTTATGGTGTAAGGCTTGCTCTTGCTGCAGCGCCTGCTCTAGCCGCTGGCATTGCTGCTGCGAGTGCAACAGGTGGCTGGTAGCGTCACTGAGTTTGTTTTCGAGCTGGGCTCGCAAGTCACGTTCCTGTTGCAACAGTGCCGCCAACTCATCCCGTTGATCCGGATTAACCGATGCAGCTTCTTGAGCCAGGGGCAGGGTTCCATCGCTATAAGCGGTTGATACAGGCTGCATGACGTTCGTTTGCACAGGATCCTCAACTGTAGCCAACTGACGGATCAGTTGTTGCAGTGGCGCAAAATGCTGCAGCAACAAATGCAAATCGCTTGGGAAAAAACCGCCAAGCTTCCCCTTGGATTCGGCCTCCCACTCTTTGGCTAATTCATCCAGCCGTTTTTGTTGTTTGCCAGACAACCCCGGTTTAGCCACGGGATTAAGCTCCTGCATTGAATACCTCACTCTCCAGTTCAAGCACCCATTCTTGCATCTGTGGGCGAGGCTTCAAAAGTTGCCTCTGTGGCAGCTCAGCCATAAACGCAACAATCTGCGCCTGCTGTTCACGAGGAAGCGCCCTTAATTTGCGTTGCAGCACAAAAAGGCTCTCTTCACTGGGTTCCGGATAAGGGTTGGGTAGTGCATAAGGCTCTATGCGTCCGGTCAACAGGGCCAGATCCCGGCCATTGAGCACACTAAACACCCGAGGGAAAAGCGCTGGTAGAAAGGTGATCAAACGCTCAGCATCGACGGTTCGTAATGCAGCTATCTGTCTTCTCAGTTTTTCGTTCTCTCGCTCCAGGCTCTGCCGCTCCTGCTGCATTTGCTCACTCAGTGACTCATGCTGATGACGAGTGGCCTCCTGCAGACGCTCACGCTCGCTAATATCATCTGCCGCCAGCAACATGGGCAACAACTGCTCTGCAATCCAGTCACGAGGTGGTAAAGCAGTTTCAAGCAGGCTTATAGCAAAACGTTCCCGCAACTTGTCATAAGAGACGATCTGCCAGTTACGCCCTTTGAACCGAGCAACCAATTGAGGCAAAGCCTCCTCCAGCATTGGCTGGCTGGCTGCATCATAGACCAGCAGCAGGGGGAGTTGGCACCCGACCCGTTCATCCAAGTCGGCGAGTGACTGAGGCACACTGCTGGCCCGGGCATTGGTTGGTAGCCAGTTGCTCTCCCCTTCAATCGGTAGATCGTGCACTGGCTCTTGCGGTACAGCCTGCCAAGCCGCCAAATGATGTTGCAACATCAGCACCACCAAGGTGCCGGAATGGGGAGAACTATTTGACGTCATGCTTGCTATTTCCAATGGTAGGGAAAGAGGATAAGTCACGCTCCTCTTCCTGTTCGATGCCCGCTTCGAGATCAAAGGCTTTCAAACGGGCGACAGTCTCATCAAAGTCAGTAAACAGAGACTTCTCTTGGGTAATCGGTGGCGTATCGACCTGACTTGGCGAGACAGATACAGTCCCTATAGAGGAGAAAAAACCCATCATTAGCTCCCTACTTTTCGTTTGTTTGTGCCACTTGCGCCTGAATATCTCTCCAGCCATCACAGGCTTTGTCGAGGGCTTGGAACAGCGCGGGCTTATCTTCAATACTGCTGGCAGTTGCCAGTGAAGTTTCGAAACGATGACCATCACCTACGCTGAGACGCCGTTCCAGATAGGCGAAGATATCCCCGCTGAATTTACCTTCACTTACCAGATCACCCACTCGTGCAGCGGTAAAATAATCGGGATTGGAAAGCGGCAGTAACCAGATGCCATTGAGAGCACCCGG
The DNA here is from genome assembly GCF_027705695.1 of Aeromonas sp. QDB62. Classification (NCBI taxonomy): domain Bacteria; kingdom Pseudomonadati; phylum Pseudomonadota; class Gammaproteobacteria; order Aeromonadales; family Aeromonadaceae; genus Aeromonas; species Aeromonas sp. QDB62. Next base: position 2,270 of record NZ_JAPDCD010000089.1, read on the forward strand.
TTCCTGCTCAAACTTTTTCTCCAGCGCAACAGTGCCCACCCCGATGCCCGCAGACAATTTTTCTGCACGGCTACGCTTTTCCGCTTTATCCGGATCCAGTTCAAAGCTACGCAGAGCAGCAACATAGTCATCGAAGTCATCGAATTTATCGGCCGTAATGCCTTGCTCAGCCGCCTGTAAGGCTCTTTCTCCGTGATCCTCGATATCCTCGTCAGGCTTGAGGATACCCAACCCCTTGAGCAGGGCATTGGCAAACTGACCAAGAGCCTCGCCCAATTTGGGCAAGGCGGTGCTGATAGCACCGATCACTGCGCTTATACCGTTGGCAAACGAGGAGAGCGCACTGCCCAGGCTGCTGACCACAGAGACACACGCACTCACAGCGCCACATACAAAACTCATTAATCCCATACAATTTTCCTTTTAAGGCTGATTACTGATAGAAGCGAAGTACATCAAGCACCTTGATCAACAGGCGCGAAGAGGTTTTGTTCAGCTGGGTCACAAACTCATCCGCATTGCTTTTGGCAAGCAGTGCAAACAATTCATCAAGCGCATCGCACCAGAGTGGCATTTCAGCAAGAGGGAAAGGCCAAGGCATCTCGATCTTGGCGTTAGTGCGGACAAGGGGATTGGCGTCTCGCATCACCGCCAACATCATGGCGGTCAATGGTTGACCGGGTTTGGTGCAATCACTCCACGCTAGCCATTGGCTGTCGCTAACTGGGCGGTGGATGGCAATGGGTTGCCAACGTTCGAGCCACTGCTTAAAAGCCTTGGCCTTATATTGCTTATGAAGAGGAGTCGTTTTTATATCCGAGCCCGACTTAGGATTCAAAGAAAGCAGCAACTGGAACGCCTTGCGCGTTGAGCGGACAAAGTCGGCAAAGAGCGCCTTATCTTCGTCACGGTTCAGCCAACCAAGGAGTGTCAGGCTGGGGTAATATCTGGCACGTTCACGCCACAACAGATCGATAGCAAGTGCTTCAACATCCTCATCAGAGAGGATCTGTCCGTCAGTCTGAGCCAGATCGGCACGGATCGCCGCATGGGTAGGGCCATGCCAGCCACCGCAGAAAATAACGGCTTCACCAGTGGCAAGGTTAGGCAAATAGTCGCGCTGATCATCATCCATCATCATCGCCTCACCCATGGCACGGCGATCGTCTTCAGCAAACAAGCGATGGACGATCTTGGTGTGGGTGTTTTTGATGACATCAGGCACCAGCTTGGCCGGGATCTGATCCGCGATGATCAAGCCTTCACCATATTTACGCACTTCAGCCAACAGGTCGGAGAATGCATCGACCGCCATGGCGCGAGCCTTATCACCAGGCTCCGGACGCGATAACAAACGGTGCGCCTCTTCGACCAGCGTCAGGTGGCGGAAGGCGCTATTTTTACCATGCCGATAGCGGATTGCCTCGCTGATGGACCCGAGCAACAGAGCCATCATCAGCGCCTTACCCTCACCATCTTTAATCTCCTCCAGCTCGACCACTACGTTACGGGTCAACAAGGCATCAAAATCGAGGGATTGCGGCACGTCGAGAATATCGCCCAACACACCATGGGTCAGACTGGTCAGCCGTGACACCAGCGAGCCGCGATACTTCTCTTCAAACTCTTTGCCCATCCCCTGTTCCGGGATCAACGTATCAAGTTGACGGATCATGTCACTCATGGTCGGCCAGGCACGCAGCGCGGGTTCGAACGGATCATCACCCAACAAGCAACTGTTATCAGACAGGTCCCATCCTTTTTCCTCGTAGGCTCGCAAGATGGCTTGTTCGACCAGATAGGGCATGGAAGCCTCCATCGGGAAGACGGCGGCAAACACGTTGCGCAGAAACGAGGCATGGCTCTTGATTTTCTGTTTCGGGTGAACCAGTGCAAAAGGGTTGAGCCGCAGACAGCGGTGATCATCCCCATTGGGACGGTAGTAATCGACCTGGCCTGGTATGTGTTGATGCAGGGCCCGGTATTCGGTCTTGGCGGGTTCGATCACCAAGAAGGGCAGGGCTGACTCGATCAGCAGGTTTAAACAGGTGGTGGTTTTACCAGCGCCCGTCACCCCAGTCACAAAGATATGCTTGTTAAAATCGGCCTTGTTCAGGCTTACCCGATTGGTCCGTTGCCTACGTCCTCTGTCAATAACTTCACCCAAGTCGAGAGCATCATTGGTGTTGATACGAGGCAGATCAACAATAAATTCTACCGTCTTGCGCCGACGCAGACCGGGTAACTCATGACGTGGCAGCCCGGCGATAAGAGCCAGTTCATCGGTAGTCAGCAGGTTGCCAAACGGTGTTAACTTGCTACTGGTGACGCTGTGAAAAAGCGCAGCTTTGGGATCAATAGACTCAGCCAGATGGGGTAATTGCAGCATCTGTGCAGCACTGACCAGTTTCAGATCGACCACCTCAAGCGGGCTGACGGTGATTTCGCCTCCCTGATAGGTCGCACACAGCGTGTTTTTGAGACGACGATAGGTCGACGCCGTATCGGCTGCCACATAGATGGCTGAACCAAACAGTCCCTTGGTCACCCCTCTTTGCAAACGGGGGATCAGCAATTTCTCGATATGATCCAGCAGATGTTGAGCACGCTTGTCGGTGATCTCTTTAGTCATTCCCAGATTGTTGCCCGAAGAGTGATTCAGGTTGTGCGACTCATTTTTGTTGGTGGAAGAACTGGTGCCAGTTGTCTTGGCAACGCTAACATTATTATTCCAATTCTTGCCTTGAGAAGTGCTGCTATTAGTTCCTGATGAACTGGAGGAAGAGCTCGTACCGCGGTTTTGACCATGGGTGTTCGTATCAGACGCCCCCTCACTTTTACCTCGAGTATCGGAGCGACCCTCATTGCGGCCCTGAGTAGTGCCCTCACTAACACTAACCCCTTTCTGTTCGCTGTTATTGCTACCGGCTTGAACGCTGGTCTTGACTAACAAGGCCAGTTCGCTGGCCAGATCATAAGCGCCATCCAAATAGGAACGAGCCATATCTCGGGTCAATGGCTGAGTGACGACCGCCATCTGCCATCGAGCCGAGTTCTGAGTGCCAGAACTGCTACCGACCAGCAAAGTGCGAACCAGTCGTTCGATACCTTGGAAATCTTCTTCTTGCTTATCCTGTTCTTCAGATTGTCCAGTGGGAATACCGAGTACAACCCCTTGGTAACGACTCTGTTGCAGATGTTCAAGAATGGCCTCGTGACTATCCAGCGCGGAGAGGTTGATACCTGGCAATTGCCCCTCCAGCGCGCCTCTGAGGTTCTTTAGCGCCTCATGACCGTCGGCGTCCTGCTGTAACTGGCTGATACCAAAATAGAGCGACACCCCTTCCAAACCACAATCGAGCAGATAAATAAACTGAACCCCCTGCTCAAACTCAAGGGTCGCATAAACGTTGGCCAACGCATTGCGATAAGCGCAGGTCTTCTCGTCATTGATCTCCTCAACCCTCATCAAGCGGAGATTAGGAAGCAAGAGCGGGATGTGTGCCAAGGCAGGAACAGATAACGACTTGATGTTCTGCAATAAATCACTACCAACACCGAGAATAACATCCGTCATTTTCATCATGGTCTCTTGAGACATACGATTACCTTTTTTGAAACATCAGACAGATAAATCTGCGAAAGAGCGTCGTCATGAATGAGTCACTCACGAACAAGCACTTGTCGCTATAACTTTCTGACAGCAAGACGAGCACCTAAATAGCTGTTCCGAATAGTAGATCACTGGAGGAAGGGAACTCAGTCCAGTTTGTGCGATCTCATTAGTCGCCAA
>NZ_JAPDCD010000090.1:0-5434 GCF_027705695.1 Aeromonas sp. QDB62
TTCACTGTCGGCGAAGGTAAGTTGATGACTCATGATGAACCCTGTTCCATGGCTCCAGATGACAAACATGATCTCATGTCAGGGACTTGTTCGCACCTTCCCTAATCCGTTAACAGAGCCTTCCATATAACTTCGCCCCATTTTCATCACCGCCAAGTGAAAATAAAAATTAAATCATAGCATTACCATTCTACCCCTGATACCTGAACGTATTCGCTTGACTTCCTCTTTTTGCGTCATCATTACCACTGTACAAAAAAACAGCAAATAAGTCAGTCCACTGGGATAATCGCGGCCTCCCAACGTGGTCGCATGGCTCCCGAGTTGTGTCTAAGCTACCGCCCCTGAATTACAGCCTTCAGTCTGCTGCTTTTTACCTAGGGCGTTTCTCCAGCCTGGCTCATAAGTGATTCAGGAGAGGCAGTTCCAAACGATTATCTTAGCGCTCAAGATAGATGACACAAAAGAGGGGAATTGTAGTTTTCTGAGAAAGATCAACAAACCAGTCCGTATTAGAGGGTGATGGGCAGCATCAACACGCGGGAAGCCCTCACTTTCGCTGCATGGCCTTTTTCAAAACCACCGCTCACCCGCAATCACTTGCTGGTCATCCTGATTGCCTGCTCCCCCCTTCCCGTAAAAACCCAATCCTCAAACATATATGAATCTCTGGATAACCCATGACCATTCCGGTCCGGGAACATCCAAGGAGAACATCCATGTCTGAACTTTCATTGTTCGATGCCATTGGCGAAGGCAAAAACGCGACTCAGGATTATCTGGATACCCTGTCGCGGGCACTGCTGCGCCATCATCAACTGGTCAAAGCCATCCGCATCCACGGTCGTTATGTACCGGAATCGTTGCCAATGCCCGGTCTGCCGGTACTGGTCGCCATCTTCAGTCACACCAACACTTACACCTTGCACCAACTGCCCTCTACTCAGATAGGACAGTTGGTGCTGTCGATTGCTCGCTTCTCCGGCCAGGCCACCCATGACCTGGACAACGGCATCTTTGAAGAGGTCTGGGACATGGGTGACAGCAGCTTCACCACGGACAGCGCCGAGCAGGCCGTCTACTGGTTGCCGTTACCGGAGCGCTGGATTGCTCTGGAAGGCACACAAGTGGTCCTGCACGATAAAGACCATCCGGTGTTCAAGTTGCTCAACATCACCGCCCGGAACGCGGGTCCGGTCCTGAATATCTGCGATGGCGTGGTCAGTCTGGCGCTGGCGTCAGAGTGGGATGGGGAGTGGGCCGCATGACCGAGATCAACCGCTCCTCGCTACTTTCCAAGCTCAAGCACATCAAGGGCATGAAGCTGCTGGTTGAGCAGGCTGTCTTGCTCTATCTGTTGATGGCCGACGAGCAGACGCCTTTGTGGGTCAAGACCATCGTGGTCAGCGCCCTCGCCTATTTGCTCTGTCCGGTCGATGCCGTACCGGACTTTATCCCCGGCGTCGGTCTCACCGATGACCTGGGGGTCATTAGCGGCGCCATTGCCTCGTTAGGCAGTCATATCCATCAAGGTCATCGCAGCAAAGCGGCTGACTTCTTCAAGTAACCCCTTCAGAAGGAATTCCATCATGGCTAAAGCCACACAACCGGCAGCGTCGGCTGCTCCGGTCTGGACTGTTATTAAATCCTCCAAGGCCCCGAAGATCAGCGCTCGGGCCAGTGGTTTGCTGCACTACGAGGTAGGCAAGAACGATGAAGGTCGCTACGCCCTTCGCATTACCGCCAACGACACGGGCGGCCTGTTCAGCAAGCACTGGTTATCGCTCGATGACATCCTGGCACTACTGGACATCCTCAAGGATGCGCCATTCAAATCGGTAGCGCTCAAGGCGCTGTTTGTTCGAGGCAGTGCCAATAACCACGGTTTCCTCGCCGCCATCCTGCGATCTGAAAAGTTGCTGGTCGCCGCCGAGCCCAACTCGCCGTTCCACCGGGTCGGCCTATCCCTCAGCGACTGGTCAACTCAGTTGGATGAACCGGCCAATATGGATAAACAGGCTCGCAAGGGAAAAGCCAAGGGGCAGAAGGGCCAAGATGACACGACCGATGAGATAACCATCGAGAAAGGCAATGAGCCCCCGTTTTTGAAAACAGCCAACGACCAGGCCGGTTTGTCAGACAAGATGGATGAGGCCGGGGCCGAAACGGGATCCGAGACCGGCGACGAGGTAGCCGGACAGGAGACCCAGCCATGAGCAACCGTGACATAGCACTGAACTGGCAGGGACTCCCCCTACCGGTTTCACCCCGGTTCGCCGTATGTCTAACCGACCTGCTGAACAGGCACCATCCCACATGGCCACAAGCCCGCGCCGTCACGATGAACTTTCGTGATCCGGGTTATGGCCCGGAAACCGGCGGCTTTCATCCGGTGGAGATCCGTCTGCAACGCCGAGGAAATCTATGGTCCTTGGTCTATATGACGGACTTTTCCTATGTCGGCATGGGTGACTATGCCGAATTGGCTAAGGAGGTCGATTTTGACTTCTCAAGCCAGGAAGGGCTGATTGCCTATGCGCATGTGGTGCCGTTGTCTGAGTTGGGTGAGTTCTATGAATTATGGGAGGGTAATTTCCTCACCTACCTGTCGCTGGGTGTCTACGCGATCAGGGTAGCCACTGAATGATCCCTCCCTGTTAATGCGCAAATTTCACGGGTTCACGGGGTTGGCGTCGATTTACCCAGTCTCTATAAGGGAAAAACCTGCCCCGTTTCCCCCCGCTCACACGGGGCGGGCACGGGGCTCGCCGTGACATTGCGGGGTAACCCGACCTATTCATTAACTCACCCATTATTTCCGCAAATTTCGCGGGTTTACGGGGTTGAGATGAAAAAGCTCAATCCCTCAAAGGGAAAAACCAGCCCCGCTCCCCCCCGTTCGTGCGGGGCGGACACGGGGCTCGGTAGCATTTTTACGGGATCGGACCGGGTAGCGACCGGGGCGGCCATCTGCTCACTCACCTTTCCCGCGTTGTCATCGTGCCGGGCCAGTCAGGCCAAGGCGCGATGAGCAACGACCATTTTGATCGCCAAGCCAGAGACGGGGATTAGACCTCCTTTCCACTGTGAAGGGGGCCTATGCCGTGTCTAACCAGCTCACATGTTGAGGAGCGAATCATGAACGAAACACCTACCCGATTTAAATTCACCAATCGGCGAATTGCCGATCTACCCCCTAACCCAGATGACGCTCGCAGTACCGAAGCGGAGTATTCAGATACCGACGTGACCGGTCTGCGCTGTCTGGTTGGCAAAGGAGAGGGGCGTCGCAAGTTCCTGCTGCGTTATCAGATACATGGGCGCAAGCGGGCCATTGCACTGGGGCACTATCCCGCGTTGGACGTCAGCGCGGCTCGCAAGCTCGCGCTCGACTACAAGCGCAAGATCGCCGAAGGCGTTGACCCACAGCAGGCCAAGGAGGACAAGCGCAACCAGAAGACCCTGAGCAATTTGTTTCAGGAGGACTATCTCCCCTATCTGCAATCGCGAAATCGCAGTTGGAAAACGGATGAACATCGCTTCCGTAATCACCTACGGCCAATCTTCGGCAATCTGATCCCGGAAGAGATCACCGTTACCCGCATCCAGAACATGCAACAGATGTTGCTCAAACGCCTCACCCCGGCCACCTGCAATCGAGTATTAGCATTGCTCAAGGCCATCATGACCTGGGCAGCCCGTGCCGGACTGATCAAGGACAATCCCGCCGCCTTGGTGTCATTGCTGCGAGAGAACAATCGGCGCGAACGCTACTTCACTCCAGATGAAATCCGCCGCCTGTTCCGGGCTGCTGATCAGCATGAGAGTTTCTATACCGGTCAGTATGTCAAGATGTTGCTGCTCACCGGCTTGCGCCGGGCCGAGCTGGCAAGGGCCAAATGGCAGCACTACAACAAGGAGGACAAGACCCTATATATTCCCCACACCAAGAACGGCCATAGCCGTGTGTTGCACCTGAACCATATGGCGGTGGAGCTGTTGAACTACTTACCGGTGACACAGGGAAATCCCTACCTGTTTCCCGGCAAGCGGCAAGGGCAGCCATTGCAAAATCCCACCAAGGGGTTTCAGCGGATGCTGGCGCGAGCCGGTATAGATAAGGAGGGGGTTTGCCTGCACACCTGTCGTCATTCGGTAGCGGCGTTGATTGTCTCCAACGGCGGCACCCTGTTTGACGTGCAATCCCAGCTTGGGCACCGGAGCAGTCAGACATCACTGCGTTATGCTCACCTGCATAACACTCGGATGCAGCAGACCAGCCAGAAAATAGCCAATTGCATCCATGATGCCCTGACCAGCTCTGTACCATCCAAGCCGCTGCCACAGCCCGAAGAGGGCGAGTGGGTTCAGGCTAGCTAGGTATGTCGGTATCTCATCCAGTGGTGAGATACCGATATCGCTGTTTAGCAGCCCAATGATCCGTTTTCAGCGACCGTCCCGACAAACCGCTACACAAAATCTGTCGGGGCTTATGAGCCTTCTCAACCGCTTCTCGCCGGTTGATAACAAAACCCCTCACCTGATGACAAAACCCATAGCCGATGATGGGTTTTGCGAAAAACTGCCTGCCAGCCAATTCGTCACGCCGTGTCGCGGCCTGTTTGGATAATCCATCCCCTGTGTGATGGGAAGCCTGGATACGACCACCGAGTACAGCCTCCCTCCACTCGAAGGATGATCACTCAACATCTTGATGCTGCCCCAACCCTTCCAAAAAACTCAACAAGTGAGACATATCATACTAATTCTTAAAAGAAATTTGCTCGTTAACCTCACCACTGATATTTATTATGGTTATATTTTTCGGCAGGCATCAGGAGCTACCGAACATGGCAACTTATCCAATTCCACCAGATGAAGAAGACAGACTCAATCTACTACACGCCCTCAACATTCTCGATACTCCGTCAGAAGAGGCTTTTGATCGCATGACTCGATTAGTTGCACTCATTTTAGATGTCCCGATTGCATTGGTTTCACTGGTCGACACTGACCGACAGTGGTTCAAGTCGCGGATAGGTATTGATGAAAATGAAACCCCACGAGAAGTTGCTTTTTGTGCTCATGCTATAGCGCAAACAACACCGCTGATCGTGACAGACACAAAGCAAGACTCCCGCTTCATGAGTAATGCTCTCGTAACGGGAAATCCGAATATTCGCTTCTATGCCGGTGTGCCTTTACGTAGTATCGGTGGGCTCGCAATAGGCACATTATGTGCTATAGACTCCAAACCTCGACAATTGAGTCCTGATGAGATAAGCATTCTGGTTGACCTTGCCGCACTCGTTAGCAAAGAAATGCAAATGCGTGAAGTGCTTTTGAGTCATGCGCGTTCCAGGGCGGGAGCACACTTTGTTGATATTTTAACCAAAGAATAACTGAGCCCGATAGTCGTCATTCCAGCCGGCTC
>NZ_JAPDCD010000091.1:0-5098 GCF_027705695.1 Aeromonas sp. QDB62
AGCCAAGGCCCCAGAGGTATAGTGTGAAAAAAGCCAATAAAAACAATGCCAGTCAGGCTTAACTGACTGGCATTAAGGCCTTGGCCTCTCTTCTGGTTTTATCGGTATGCGGGATCAATCGCGGCGGGTGGCCAGATTGATAAAGATCTGGGCACCGACCAGCAGGCAGTCATCGTCCAGATAGTAGGGATTCGCATGCAGGTAGTTGCAGATCCCCTTGGCCTGTCAGGCGCTTTTAGTCGTTGCCAGATTGATAAAGATCTGGGCACCGACCAGCAGGCAGTCATCGTCCAGATAGTAGGGATTTGCGTGCAGGTAGTTGCAGATCCCCTTGGCCTGACAGCCACTGCCGAGGAAGAACATGGCCCCCTTGCGGTCACGGCAGGCGTTGACCATGTAGCTGAAATCCTCGCTGCCGGTCATCGGCTGACCCTGGGCGTTGATCCCCTCGGAGGGCAATACGTCGGCGGCCGCTTGCAGCAGACGGGCGCAGGCATCGGCGTGGTTCTCGACCGCCGGATAACCGGCATAGACCATCTTGGTCTTGAAGCCGCGCAGTTCGCTCTGGGCCACGATCTCCTTGAAGCTGTTCTTCAGGATCTGGTCGGTCTCGGCATCCATGGCGCGGATGGTGCCGCGCGCCTGCACATGGTCAGCGATGGCATTGGGAATAGTGCCGCCGTTGATCATGCCGCAGCCAAACACCGCCGGGCTGAACGGACTGGTGCGCTTGGCGACGATATAGTCCATATCCTCGATGATCCGCACCGCTTCGCGGATCGCATCCAGCCCCTTGTGGGGGGTGGAGCCGTGGGCGGAGATACCGTGCACATCCAGCGTCCAGGCGGAGCCCCAGGAGGACATGACGCCGTTGTTGAACTTGATGGTGCCGGTCTCCATGGCGCCGTCGTTATGGAGGGCATAGACCTCGTCCACCCCCTTCATGCAGCCCAGCTCCACCATCTTCTCGGCGCCCGGCACCCGCATATCCTCTTCCGCCATCTGGAAGATAAAGCGGACGTTGTACTGCAGGCGATCGCGGTTGGCGGCCAGAAACTTGGCGGCGGTCAGGGCGATCGCCATATGGGAGTCGTGGCCGCAGTTGTGGGCCATCCCCTCGTGGCTCGACTTGAACGCAACGTCGCTCATGTCGTGCATCTCGAGGCCATCCATGTCGGCACGGAAGGCGATGGTCGGCAGCACAGGATCAACCACCAGATCACCGTGGAAACCGGTGAAGCCCGGGTAGTCGGTGAGGCGATAGCCAAAGCCTGCCATCAGCTCGCGGCAGTAGGCCGAGGTCTTGAATTCGACGCCGGAGGCTTCCGGAATAGTGTGCAGGTGGTGGCGCACTTCCTGACTGAAGTCGCGCAGGGCCAGCAGGGCCGGCTCAATGTGGATGTTGTTCATCAGATGATCCCTTGCATGGAGAAGCCGAGCTGGGCGACCAGCGACGCGCCGAAGAAGCAGCAGGTGGAGACGATCATGAATATCAGGATCACTTTCCACGACATCTTTTTCAGCTCTTCCAGCTGACCGCCCACCGAGAGACCGGCGAAGGCCAGCAGCGGTACGCAGCAGGAGAGGAAGGAGATCTTGGCGACGGCATCGATAAAGAGGCCGCGCACCGGGGTCTCCGGCAGGCAGATGAGAATGCCGATGATGGTGGCATAGGCAAACGCAGGCAGGGAGGAGGGCAGATAGCGCTTGGCTACCAGCGAGGCAAACACCACCAGCGACATGGCGACGAAGCTGTCACCCATCAGCCAGAGCGGGGTGCCGGTGGTCAGGGTCTGGGTAAACATGGCCAGCAGGATCGCCAGAAAGACGAACCGCATATCCATTACGATGCTTTTCATGCTTTCTCTCCTTTAGCGGTCAGGGCATAGATTTTTTCAGCGAGCGGCAGACCCAGATAGGTGAGGGAGAGGGCGCCGAGGGCAGAAGAGAGCAGGTTCGAGGCTGCTGCGATACTCAGCACCTGCTGGGCCAGCGCTTCGTCGAGACCGTTGATCAGAGCACCGGAGGCGGCACTCAGCATGGAGCCTGAGCCCACGCCGGAACCAGCGGCCAGCGCCAGCGGGTGCAGGCCGGTGAGCGGGGCGATACTGCCCAGTACGCTGAACCAGAGGGTGCCGATGACTGAGCCGCACAGGTAGATGGCCAGCACGCCGATGTACTCCTGGGAGCCGGTGCCGAACTTGCCCTGAATGACCGCAACCGACGGCTCACGGCTGATGGAGGAGCAGGCCCCGATGGCGCGACGGCCAAAGCCGAACTTCACCGCCAGCGGAATGGCGATCAGGATCGGCAGCAGGTTGCCAATCTCCTGCAGGAACAGCGGTACGCCGACGCTCAGGATCATCTTCAGGTTGGGGATGATCATCCCCGCGTACTGGGTGCCCAGGATCAGCAGGCTGAAGCCCACCATCTTGCCGCAGAAGCCCTCTTCTTTCTCGGTGAAGAGCTGCTTCCAGCCGGGGATGCGATCCTTGATCGGCTTGGCGGAAATGCACATGCCGATGATGACGGCAAAGAGCATCGGCAGGATCGGAATGATGGCGATGCCTATCTTGATCTCCTGCTTGCCTATCAGGTACTGGGCCACAAAGATCAGCATGGCGGTTGCCAATATGCTGACCGTGACCGTCTTGAGGGGGCTGGTTTGCTGCATGGTCTGTTCTCTTGTTATTCGTGAGTGTTCCACTTTAAGTGCCATCGCCAACTTGACGGGCTGGCGAATGATGGGGGCATGATAGGGAGGGTCGCGGGGGAGGAATGTGACCTCCATCAAGCTGGCCATATGGCATTTTTTCATGGGGTATGCCCTTTAACCCTGTGGATACCAAGGGTTAAATACCGTTAACAGATTGCCAGCAATCAGGTGATATGGTGACCTGTGGCCGCCTTGCACAAGTTCAAACAGAGAGCGAAGAAGAAGAAGACCGATCTCGCGTTAGAGGATCATCGGTACTATCTACCTGCAGTGCGATATCAAACAGTTGCATGCGCAGCTCGCGTCCATCACCATCCTGCAAACCCTCAAGCCTTATCTGGCCGAGCGCTGGGACGAGTATCAGCACGCCATATGGGATGAGACACCGAGCTTTGATGCGCTCTGCTTTCGATAAACCCTGCCATCACATGTATGGCGCCATCTGACCATAGACACACCGGAGAAGGAGAGCCCCTTTGGCCCGCAGCACCTCACATTCTGCTGAACTGATCGATATTGCCGAACTCAAGGCGCAAAGCGGCGACGCCAGCTTTGCCAAGGGGGTGAAACTGGCCAGTCAGGGGGCGGTACAGCAGCTCGCTCAGGATGGTGAGACCATCACCGCCCGGGTACAGGGCAGTCATCTCTATCGGGTCAGACTGGAGTGCGGGCGTACGATGGTGAGTCACTGCAACTGCCCCGCTGCCGACTATCAGACGCTCTGCAAACACGCAGTCGCCACCGCGCTGGCCTTCAATATGCAGCTAAGCGGCTTGGACGGTGAGGAGGGCGCGGTGGCACAGGTGCCCGATGCGCGGGCCAGATTGCGCGGCTATTTCGAGCGGCAAGAGCAACCGGCGCTGCTCGATGTGCTGTTCGATGAGATCCGCCGCGACCCGAAACGCTGGGATTATTGGTTGAGGAAAGTGGAACTGAGTGAGCAGCCGCTCTCGCCGGCCAAACTGAAAAGCATGATCAACAGGGCGCTGCCCAAGCGGGATGTGTGGGAGTGGCGGGCGGTGAGCGACTACTTCAGCGAGGCCGAAGCGTTGTTTGAAGAGATCTGGGAGGGGATCGATACCCTCCCGCTCGAGCAGCAGTGGCAGCTGACCTGTTACGCGCTGGACCGGCTCAATACCGTGCTGTTACAGGTCGATGACTCCAATGGCGATCGCTGCGAGCTGGAGTTTGCGCTCTGCGAACGCCTCCCTGCGCTTTTTGCTCGCTTGCCATGGCCAGAGAGTGACAAGATCGACTGGCTCTTTACTCACCTCATCGAGCAACCGCAGGATATCTTCCCAGAAGAGGAGGCGTTTGGCGATATCATGCACAGTCCAGCCCTTCTGGCGCGCTGCGAGCAGAAGCTCGCCAGCTTGCGGGCGGCACTAGTGCCGGGCGATGAGTATGACTGGGATCTGCAACGCTATACCCTCCCCTTGCTGGATGCGGCCCGCGCGACCGGTGACTGGCGCCGCGAGCTGACCTTGCTGGCCAGTATTGCCACCATGCCACGGGATTGGCTCCGGCTCTGCAGCATCTGCTGCGATCATGATGAGCCGCTGGAGGGGGAGTATTGGCTCGCCAAGGCGCGCAAGCTGGCGGTATCACCCCATGAAAAGAGTGAGTGCGATGAGGTCGAGATCCGGCTCTCTATCGCCCTTGGCGAGAAGGGGCGGGCATGGCGTCTGGCGCGGGCCGGGTTCGAGCGGATGCCTCATTTTGACGGGTTCAAGCGGCTGCGCCAGTTGCAACACCAGTTGGAGTGGCAGGACGAAACCCTGCTGCCCTGGGCCGAGCAGTGTTTCAAGGATCAGGCCGCGGTCAGTCAGCCGTTCAATTTGTCCTCTCATCAGGATGCGCTGGTGCGCTTCTATCTCGATCAGGAGCGGGTGCTGGATGCCTGTGACTGGGTGGCCACCCACAAGATAAGCCCGGAGCTGCTGCTTACCCTGGCGGACAAGATCGCCCCGGACAATCCGCTGCTGGCCATCAGTTATACCTTTCGGGTTGCCGCCAGCTATGTGGCGACAGGTCAGAACGATGGCTATGAGCAAGCTGCGGCGGCGCTGCGCAAGCGGGAGCAATCGCTTGGGGATGACAAGGCGCTGCAGGAGAGCTTTAGCCTGCAGCTCGGGGCGCTGGCGACCGAATACAAACGCAAGCGCAACTTTATCAAGCTGGTGAATCTCTATTTCGCCTCCCGCCTCTGAGTTTCTCTTATGACGATGCGCCTCTGTCAGCGCCAAGGGATGGATAGCCAGCAATAAAAACGGGTCTGCAGTCGCAGGCCCGTTTGTCTTTGTATGTAACCTGAGATCGGTTTAAGCCAGCATTATCACGGCTTGCTCTTCGGATGTAAGATTCAAGGCTGGCTTGTTGTCT
>NZ_JAPDCD010000092.1:0-4971 GCF_027705695.1 Aeromonas sp. QDB62
CCTGCATGGAGACGCGATTAGATCACAGACGATCTGCCTGTTCAAATTTCATTAACAAAGTGCGATCCCGCCCTGATTAAAGCCCTGATCGTGCCAAGCGACTATCTTATTACTACCCACTTGCACGCCCAGACTAGCCGAAAGCTTTGCCAAACGTGGATCAATAAATTGACCCGGAATGGCCGACGTGCAAATTGCATCAGTATTCACTGAGACGTGTGTGATATAGCCATTCTCTTCGGTAAGAATCAACGCACCAAATGACTGCACAGCCCCAGATAAATGCAATTCCTCTTGCTCGCACGCACAGAGAAAAGTATTTTTTTCATTCAAGAGTCAGGTACTCCTTGAAAGCATTAGTCGTCAGCGGTTTAGCAAGATAATAACCCTGAGCGACATGACAACCATGTTGCCTTAACCAACACAGCTGCGTTTCTGTTTCAACACCCTCTGCCACCGTTTCCAATGAAAATGATTTGGCCATGCTTAATACCGCCTCGGTAATCACTTCATCTTCTAAGTCATTGCCTAAGCCAGAGACAAAACTCTGATCGATTTTAAGTGTTGATATATTCAGCCGTTTTAAATAGCTGAGTGATGAGTAACCAGTGCCATAATCATCAATATTAATTTTAATGCCATGATAATTTAAACGTTCTAAGTTGGATAAAACCACTTGGCTGTTATCCAGTAATACCGTTTCTGTGATCTCAATTTGTAGCAGTTCAAATGGAAGGCTATTTTCTCGCATTAATGATAGAACAAAATCAGCCAAATCAGGTTCATGCAGGCTTCTGGCCGAACAATTAAATGCTATTGGTAATAATTTAAGCCCTTCTTTCCGCCATTGCACCAATTGCTGAATAATAGTATGAATAACAATGCGCGTTATTTCATGAATCAACCCATTCTTCTCGCTAAGGGGAATAAAATCAGCTGGTGATACACTGCCAACTTCAGGGTCATCCCAGCGGATCAATGCCTCTGCGCCGACAATATCGAGTTTGTCATTAATCAAAAATTTCGGCTGATATAAGAGATAAAACAGATTATTTTCAATCGCAATACGCATTGCTCGTTCAAGCGTTGCTTGACGCAGCAATTTAACTTGCAATTCAGGCTCAAAAAAAGCAAAACGATTTCGCCCATTTTCTTTGGCTTTATACATCGCAGCATCAGCTGCTTTTAATAAGCTATGCTCGTCATGACCATCCATGGGTGATATCGCTACGCCAATGCTAGCCGAAATAAAGAGCTGACGATTAGCCACCTCATAAACCAGTGACATTTCATCAATCACTTTTTTGGCCACTGCGGCTGCATCTTCGGTGGTGGTGTCAGATAAAATAATCGTAAACTCATCACCACCTAAACGGGCAATAAAATCATTGCTGTTAATGATATGACGTAATCGAGATGCCGCAATTTGCAATATGCGGTCGCCCACATCATGGCCCAACGTGTCATTAATGTTTTTAAAATTATCTAAATCGATAAATAACAGTGCATTGGTTCTATTATGATCCAAAGATTCTGCTAATTTTTTTCTTAATTTATTCGCAAACGTGGCACGATTTGGCAAATTCGTCAGTGAGTCATGTTCGGCCAGATAAGCAATGTCTTTTTGTGAGTTTTTAATCTGCGATATATCAGAAAAAACGGCCACCAGATGTTCAGGGTTACCTTGATAATCTTCAACTCGATTAATAGTGAGCAATTCAGGGTAAACCTCTCCACCTTTGCGTTTACTTAAAATTTCCCCTTTCCAACTGCCATCAGTTTTAATCGAATAGCTGATCTCATCATAAATATCAGACGTACCTGTCGAGTTAAAAATAATTTCTCTGGCCGGTTGCCCTATTACATCACACTCATCAAATTGTGTAATTTTATAAAATGCAGAGTTTACAGAGGTAATAATTCCGCATTTATCCATCACAACAATAGCTTCACCGGCTTGTTCAAAAATCCGAGCATTAATTCTTAATTGTGACTCTTGAATTCTTCTCTCAGTAATATCTTCACCTTCAATAATTAACGCAATCGGGTGGTTATCGCTATCACGCAATGTTTGATGTTTAATCGAGAAAAATTTATTTTGATTTTTATTATTAAAATAATACTCGCGCACTATCGGGTTTTCAGTTTGTAACGACTCGATCGATGCACCCCATAATGCCCCTGCAAACGCAGTGGGGAAAATAGAGAAATCTGTTTTGTCAATGCAATCGGCTTCATCAACGTCAAAACACTCAGTAAATCGCTTATTCACATAGAGATATCGCCCATGCAGATCACGCATGGAGAAAATAATACTTGTGTGCTCCATTAAGGCAGTTAAGCGATGCTCAGATGCCGACAGTTTATTTTTCGCATTGATCAAATCACTGACATCGATCATGGTCACAACCAACGAAATCACCTCTGATTTCTGATTTAACCCCGGCGTGATAATCAGATGAAAATAACGATTCAGATGCTGAATCAGTGCGCTTTGTCTATCACCATGCGATAAGGTTTTACCTAATAAGGTCGCCAGCTCATTAAATTCATCAGGAAAATTAATTTTCTCCACCGATTGATAATGCGCCGTTAATCGTAATGAAAAATATTGTGCCGCCCCTGCATTAAAACGAATTAAACGCAACTCTTTATCAAACACTAAAATAGGAAACTCTAACGCGTCATAAAGATGGGAATACTCTTCATAGAGTTTGGCCAATTCACCGGTTTTAACATTCAACTCTTCATTAACACTGATCAACTCTTCATTGGTGGCCTGCATCTCTTCGTTGGCGGCTTCCAACTCTTCGTTAGTGGCTTGCAGCTCTTCGTTCGATGCTTGCGCCTCTTCATTTAAGGCCTGCATCTCTTCATTAGCTGTGGCTAACTCTTCCACCAACGCTTGCAAATGCTCACGAGTGCTAATTAACTCATTTTTTAAATCATCATTGTTAAATGAAGGCGTGTCAGACGATATTAATGAAACACTTTTACTCTCTTCATTTTCAATTTGAAACACTAACAAATAGGATTCAAAATTTTCTTGCTCTAAAATAGAAACAATAAATTTGATGTGTTGATGATTTATATTCCGTTTCTGGCTTTCACACTTAGATCTATTTCTTTGCACTTTATAAAATAAAGAGATGGCATCTGCACGAACAGATGGGTGCAGCACATCTGATAAATTATATTTAGTAACTCCTGATGGAAATAAGAAAAACTGCTCCACATGACCCCTAGTATGTAATACATTGCCTTCACGATCACATACGGCAAGGGTTAATTTATAATTATTAATCAAAAAATTGAATAACGCGTCTTGTTGATCACTCTTTTTCTGATTTTTTACCTTTATTGTACCACTCACTACTTTTGTTAGTGGCAAAACCTGTATTTCTCCCGTTTTAGAAAAAATTCGTTCTCGCGCATCATGAGAGCTAAATAGCTTGTCGGCTTGAGCCACTGTTTCTGAGCGACCAAGAAACAGTAAACTATTCGTTTTTAAACCAAAGTGAAAGTTTTGTAATACTTTCGCTTGCAGTGCGGTGTCAAAATAAATAAGAACATTACGACAAGAGACCACATCTAAACGCAGAAATGGTGGATCATTGACTAAATTATGCTTGGCAAAAACAATTGCATCTCGCAGTGGTTTAATAATTTCATAATACGCGCCGCGTTTATTAAAATAACGCTCAACTAACTCTTGGCTTAATTCTTTTAACGCAATTGCCGGATATAACCCACGTCGCGCGGTTTCAAGGGCCGCATCATCAATGTCGGTAGCAAATATCTGCAACGTTGGCTTTTTATCTCTATCCAGCCAGATTTCATACATCATGATCGCCAGCGAATAGGCTTCTTCACCGGTCGCACAACCGGCAACCCAAATGCGAAACTCGTCTTCGGCTGCCGTATTGGATTGCCTGAGCGTTGCTTCAAGTGCCTTGTAAGCCTCTTTATCGCGAAAAAAGGCGGTTACTGAAATCAGCAAATCGTTGGCTAAAAGCTCGGCTTCGCTGTCTGAACTGGTTAGAAAGGCCAGATATTCGTTTAACCCAACACTTTGCACGGCACTGATACGTCGCTGTATGCGTCGAATCAACGTCGCACTTTTATAACCGGTAAAATCACGCTGTAAGCGTTCATTAAGCAACTCGAT
Source organism: Aeromonas sp. QDB62 (assembly GCF_027705695.1). Classification (NCBI taxonomy): domain Bacteria; kingdom Pseudomonadati; phylum Pseudomonadota; class Gammaproteobacteria; order Aeromonadales; family Aeromonadaceae; genus Aeromonas; species Aeromonas sp. QDB62. The sequence goes on from NZ_JAPDCD010000092.1 coordinate 4,169, forward strand.
GATTTGTTGAACCCGCAAATCATCATGCAGCAGCGCATCGACTGCGTTATTGGCAACCTCAATACTAGACAGGTATTGCGCTATTTCTGCAATGCTCATAATGTGCGAGATTACACCCGATTCGATTGCCGAACGTGGCATTCCATCATATTTCGCACCATCGGGGTTTTGCGCTATCGTGATGCCGCCCATATTGTGAATTTGCCGACAACCTAATGAGCCATCAGAACCCGTTCCCGACAAAATAATGCCAATCGCGCGATCTCTTTTTTCTTCCGCTAATGCTGTAAAAAAATAGTTAATCGATGGCTTCGGGTTATTCGGTTGCGAAATGGCTGACAAGGTAAATCGACCATTCTCAAAACCGGCATTTTTGTGCGCAGGCACCACAAACACCATATTGGGCAAGGGTTCGTCCTGATCTTCCATCTCTTTAACAGAGAGCGCAGTTGAACGTTGTAAGATTTCAGCCATCATACTGCGATGCGAGGGCGATAAATGCTGAAGCACCACAAAGCACATGTCATCGTTTCTGGTGAGCAGGGTGAGCAGTGCGCTAATCGCCTCAAGCCCACCCGCTGAAGCCCCAATGGCTGTAATGATTAAATTCATGCTATTCCATACCCAATAATTATTACTTTTTGATTCATTTGAGTTATATCTTGTTAAGGCCAGCGTGAATAACATCGCCAGTTGGTTATCGTTTTTCAGCAACCCCTTGTATCAGGCTTTCACGAAGCCGAACTGTCGCTTGATGATGCGAAACGGGTGCTCCACCTTGGCCCGGATGCTGGCTTTCATGT
>NZ_JAPDCD010000093.1:0-4384 GCF_027705695.1 Aeromonas sp. QDB62
GAGCATGACCTCAATCAGCTGGGTAATCTGCTGCATGGAGAGGAGCAATTTGTCTCAGCCGATGCCGGCTACCAAGGAGCGCCACAGCGCGAGGAGCTGGCCGAGGTGGATGTGGACTGGCTGATCGCCGAGCGTCCCGGCAAGGTAAAAACCTTGAAACAGCATCCACGCAAGAACAAAACGGCCATCACCATCGAATACATGAAAGCCCGCATCCGGGCCAAAGTGGAGCACCCGTTTCGCATCATCAAGCGGCAGTTCGGCTTCGTGAAAGCCAGATACAAGGGGCTACAGAAAAACGATAACCAACTGGCGATGTTATTCACCCTGGCCAACCTGTTTCGGGTGGACCAGATGATACGTCAGTGGGAGAGATCTCACTAAAAACCGGAAATAACGCCAGGAATGGCGAAAAAACGGCCTAAATAGGCTAATTCGAGGTGTTTACGGGAGAACAATCGGCCCGGATCCGCGAAATTTTAATCAGCGAGCCAGCTTGGGAAGAAATGACCTGCTTATTCGCACTTTCCCTAACGAATAGGAGCTTTCGTTTCTATGGGAAAGCAGAAAACGCGATTGACTTTAAACATCCGGTTATTCTTCATTAGAACAATGGTCATGACGAGGCGAGCCTGTAAGCCTGTAAGCCTGTAAGCCTGTAAGCCTGTAAGCCTGTAAGCCTGTAAGCCTGTAAGCCTGTAAGCCTGTAAGCCTGTAAGCCTGTAAGCCTGTAAGCCTGTAAGCCTGTAAGCCTGTAAGCCTGTAAGCCTGTAAGCCTGTAAGCCTGTAAGCCTGTAAATCCAATTGTGTAGCCTCCTCCCACGAATAAATAAGTAACTTTTTCAAAAGCAACATTCGTGGGTAAGCGGATCGGTCAAGACAAGCTCAAAGCACTGGTCGCTGAGCGGGTCAAAGACATCAAGTCCGAACAGTCTCCAGGCCCTCACCCAACAGCTGATCACGCTCGTCGTCGAGACTGCACTCCGTGCCGAAATGGATCATCTGAGTATTCTGGTGAAATTGAACATTGATTCATGATCGACCGGAATATGCACAATGGACTATGACGAGATGCCAAATACGGCCGGCGCGGCGCGTGCACTGATTGTTAGCGGCTGTTCGTGCAACCAATGTGCTACTTGTAAGTAACGTGGCAAGGGAGGCTTTGGATTGGTAGACATGTCATTCCGTCATTACGCTGGGTGATGGGTAGGCACGTTGGATTACCCATTGAACGATTAGTTCAGAGAATGGCAACAAACATCCAGGCTAGCAACTTGTCAGCAAGGCTTGGGCTTCGTCGCGTATCGCACAATATCGCTGCGTGAGGAGGGAGCGCTTTTCAACTCGCCAACCGCCATGTTTCGCTAGCCAGCGCCTGGGGCGACGTGGGTCCCAACTATCAATGGCTTCACGTAATCGCGCATCCAAATCGGTACGTTCTGCGTCTAAGTCTTTTATGGCGGGCATCAGGATCTGCTATGAGAAATTCGGTGGTGATCGTGGTGCTGGCTACCGGAATCGAACTGGTGACCTACTGATTACAAGTCAGTTGCTCTACCTACTGAGCTAAGCCAGCATCATGCGCATGCTAAAGGATGTTTTGAATCATGTCATTAGAGCTGACCTCAGTCATGCGACAGAACATTACCGAGTATTCCTGGTTCGTAGCGACGAGGGCTGTCATTGATTGGGTCACTGAGCGTGTAAACAGAAAGGCCACACCGTGAGGGCATGGCCTTGTCTATTTAGATAAGGAAGTCATCCAGCTGACGACCTTGCTCGAGTTGCTCAGCCAGGAACTTGGGGGTTCGGCCCTGACCGGTCCAGGTTTTCTCTACGCCATTTTCAACGTAACGGTATTTCGGGGGCCGAGGTGCTCGTTTGGTTTTAGTCGCAGTCGCTGCTGCTGGGGCACTGCCTACCAACTCAGTCGGGTCAATACCAGCCTGAGCCAACATCGCTTGGAACTCAGCCAGCTTTTGCTGACGTTCTGCATTGGCGGCTTGCTCTTTCTCTGCGTGCTCCAGACGCTCCAGATAAATCGCTTCAATTTTCTCGTGGGCTTCTTGTATTTGCTCCAGAGACAACTCACGCAGTGCAGCCCGCAGGCTGCGGATGTTCAACAGCACTTTCAGAAATTCACTCATTATAATCACCTATCTATAAATATCGAAAACGAGGATGTAATATCATCTTTAGCATTATTTATCAAATTCTGTACGGGCAATAGGGAAAGGTACTTTGGTTAGTTAGCGTAATGCTGCTGATATGCCTTTTCGATCATCTCTTCTACCACTTGATAGATCTTGCGGTTTGAATCCCTTGCTATCTGTTTAAGCATGTCTTTATGCTCATCAGATAGCGGAATGCTCATAGACTTACGATTGTTTGAATTTATTCTATGTTTCTGCACTGCACCGCTTTTGCTCAATGATGCCATTAACAGTGCCTGATCTTTGGCGGAGAGCATATCGTAGAGCGTGATCAATGCATTTTTCTCTTTTTCTTCATTTTTAGAGTTTGATAAATCAACCCATGCTGGGGTATCGAAACTCAAAAATCTCTTTAACGTATAGGTCCACGCCCAGCCAGCCATATTATCATTTTTATTTAACCAATCAGCCATTTTTGATTTGTTTTTAATTTTATTCCATGCATATACAAGCGCCTCCATTTCGTCTTCTTTTCTTTCTCTAGATACATCCCACAAATCAAAGAACCGAATAATACACTCTTTTTTTGCATGACTACCGTCTACTAACGTAGGTAGCCCTAGACTCTCATAGAGATTTGATTTTAAACCAAAGAGGTTAACCGTAGGTAGTCGCCCCCTATCCTTTTCATCAAACTCTTCATACTCATTGGTAATGGTAAGCGATTGTTTATATTCTAATGTTCCACGGCGTTCATCAGACATTCTTAAGTATGTCCAGATGAAGTCACACTGTCGTTGATTATCGGATGATATCCACTCAAAGGCGTCTGACGTTAAATTGCAGCAGTCAAAAATATCCTTCATCAAGTATTTTATTTTAAAAGGGTCTTCGAAGCTAACGTCTCTTGCCTTTATATTCATATCTCTTAGCTTGTCAAACAAGATATCCCTTTCTACTCGTTCGCTAAGAACATCTAATATGAATGCATCAAGTTTTTTAGCAGCAACATCAATTGCAGGCATCGATACATCTCTGTTTCGCCGCCCTCGCCACCCAGCATCATCAGCGAAAAGATCATAAAGAAACATAATTTCTCTTTCTTCTTTTTTCGTATTCCACGTCACTTCAGCCATCTCAACCTCACCACCATCGATATCTACCACGCCCTCGGGAGACACAAGCAAGCATACCTCTAAGGAGTCCCATCCATGCTTGTGCCGGTAGCAAAAGACTCTGCACCAAACCAAGCGAGATGAACATTACCATGTAGATTTTAAGATGTAAACGGTCGATTTCCGATGGCTTTTGAGTTGAAATATTGGCTTTTTTCTGTTGAACTTTGGTTGATTATGTGCATGCGGGAGTTGGTGAATTATGTCCCCGCCCCCCCCCCCATAGGGGTCCCTCTCACCTCCTCGATGAGGGTCTGGATAACCTGCTCGGGGGCAGCCTGGCCCCTCCTCACTACCTTCACCAGATGATCCATCCCAGAGCAGAACGCCTACGGAGATATAAAACCGCAGCTCTTTGGGCGTTGTATATAGCTATATCTGCAAGTCTCTCGTTGATTATACCTCGAGCCTGAGTAGAGCTGTTTTTTTTCACTGGCCCGCTCTTCTGATGAAACAACCCACTACATCATCAGGAGTACACACCATGAGTAATTCCATCAAAGTCCTGCGCATCAAAGACCTCACTAACAAGATTGGCATGGCCAGGTCTACTATCTATGACTGGCTTAATCCCAAGTCTCCTCGTTATGACGAGGCCTTCCCCAAACCCTTCAAAATAGGTCAGTCCTCTAATGGTTGGTTTGAGCACGATGTTGATAGCTGGCTTATTCGTCGAAGCCAGTCTTGAATGAACTTTTTTCATCCCTAGTGAGCTCCATAACTTCCAGCGTTATAAATCATACCTTGATAGGCTCATGGGTTAGGGAAATAGCCATTCCTTCTTATATATGTTTTTTGGTATTTTCGTAGGTGAGGCAGGCGTATACCGTTTAGGTATATTTATTATTTAACATTACTTCCATTAAATTAAACATCACTTCTATTCAATACTATTCCTACGCTATGTACAGCCACCCCATATACAACCAATAACCATTACCACTATCGCGTACCATTACACCACCCCCATGTGGTGGTCAGGGCGGGAGCACACTTTGTTGATATTTTAACCAAAGAATAACTGAGCCCGATAGTCGTCATTCCAGCCGGCTC
>NZ_JAPDCD010000094.1:0-4262 GCF_027705695.1 Aeromonas sp. QDB62
AGAAGCGTACCAGAACCGGCAGTTGGCCTCTTCTCTCCTATGCACCATGGGTGTTGCAGTTATTATCTGAATTCGCGAGATGATATTTTAATGCTTCCAACAGAAACCTCATCATCACCCCACAAATTGGCTAATATGTTTTCCCCATTGGTATCCTCTACAATATGTGCTTTATTATCTGAGCGAGTCACTATAATATCTGGATTATTGGCATACTCATTTAGCTCATGGCTATTGATTCCATTTAAAATAACATACTGGTAGCCAGACACATGCTCATCTTGTGGAATAAATGACGCTAGCGTATACCCATTGACCACTTTTTTGGTTGTACCTATATCCGACCAATTCGCAGAGACGAGTTTTTTCTCCATTACAATGTCTGTCCCTTTAGGGAACCAATAACCTACATTAGCCCCTTTAACATTCCCCTCAACAAGGAATGAATTTATATTGCTATACACCTCCTTTACATCCGGCGCAATAGAAACACCATTGACTTCTATTTTATTAGTCCCATTTGCATTTAATTTTCTACTATCAATAATCGTTCCAATCTCGACATCCTCATTGCTGAGAATATCTGATCCAACAGCTATAACTTTGTTATTAAGAACAAACCAAGACTTCAATGCACTGATACTATCATTATGATTATGGAAGTCAGCGCCAATAGCAGCTGATGTATTGTATGCAGCGCCACCAACTCTCTGCATATTAACCTGCTTATTTTTACCAACTCTCGATGCGACTTTATTATTATTTGTGCAATCACCCAATGATTCTGTTAAATCAAGGGTAGTACCAGAAACCCTGTATGGATTAATCAAAGGCCAATAATCAGTATATTGCAGAAGATCTGCATTATATAGATAGGTCGCACCATCACCAGTAAACCAACCTTTTCTATTCTCATTATTCATGCACTCAAAATTTCCGACTCTGGCAGAATGCAATGCCAGGGCAAAAGTATAACCGAGCCCTTGATAGACAAATCTGTCCATATCAGGAAAGTAAGATGCCTGAGGAGATTGCACCACAGGATGTATGCTTGTATCTTCAATTAATTTTTTTGCTTTATTATAAATAACAAAATCTTGCTGTCCTTGCAAAAAATCCTTTGTATTATCTGAAGTAATTTGCCCTTTGATAAACTCTGATATTTTATTTCTATCATTTATGGTTGCAGCATCAATGAATCTAAACATAGATGCTAAAATAGCATGACCTTCTACATGATTTTGCCGCTCACCTCTGGCAATAGCTCGACCATTTTGCATATCCAGCATTTGTCCAGAATACATAAAAGGGAAAAAGCTTTTATACAGAATGTTATACACTCTTAATAATTTTGGATCGTCTGCAGGCCATTTTGAACTAGCCATTAGATTCATCACCTTACCAACACCTTCAAGTAAAACATTACCATAAGTACCAGTATATGGAATGTCACCATGCTGGATAAAGGAGCCATCATGATAAAATCCATCATCCGTTGTTACGGGATCCAGAACCTGAGGTAATACACCTAATGAGTTTTTAATCTCGTCTTCCCTTTCCGAAATTATTCCACGCACAAGTACAATTTGTACCATATCAGTACGGTTGCCACCTGTTGCTTCACGATTAACGGGATTGCTGGAAGCACTAGCCCCTTCACTAACACCATTTCGATCTGGCAATGGCGAAAAATATCTACTGGCCTCCGTATAATTTTTTATTTGTTCAGACGTAAGATCAGGATAAATCACTGTCAATATATCATTTAACGTTTTGGGTATACCAATCTCCCAATCCCACCAGTTGCCATATTCCAACGATCCAACTTTATAGTGTTCCTTAACTAGATAATCCAAGGAACTAATGATGCTTGATAGCAAGATACTATTTCCTTGCAGCTCACCTGGAAAGCGATAGGCCTTTGCCATAGTCAATAATCTGAGCATTGATGATCTAATATTAGGGCCAATAGTCTTACCACCATTAGCATAATCGAATGGAAGATCGCTCCAAAGCGAACTCCTAGCATCAATTACAATCAAAGAGTTGAGATACTTTAACGCATCCTGATTAACTTTATTGATCATGCCAAGCTGATAGTTATCATACTCTTGACCTGACACCCCAATAATTGACTCAGTCCATTTATCAGCTAAAACCTTATACTCAGATGCCAACTCATGAGCTGCAGTGAGATTACTCATAAAAATTGAGAGCAGTGCAATCTTCTTTATAGAAACCATTATCTTACTCCTTTCAATTAAAAATAAAGCTGAAGAAATTAACCTTCAGCTTTATTTGTGAATATAAATCACCTTACCATGTATATTTTATACCGATACGATAACGTGTTTGTCGATTGTCAGAATAACGGTCTTCTCTCAAATTGCCAATTTCGAAAAAAGGCTTCCAGTTTTTATCTATTGCATAACTGATTTTAATATTATGCTGAGTATCATATTCCTTTCCATTAAATTCTGGCATTGCACCACTCGCCATTTGCTTAAACAAATCGAGCTGATATTCAAAGTCAAAATCATTATATTTGTAGCCTACCCACGCATCAAACTCTTGTATTTTAGAACGATATCCATAATTTGTGGCAGGATTTATTGTTTCATAATCCCAGAACTTCCATTTATAACGACCTTGAACTCTAAAGCCATTATCAAAACTATAATTCAATCTAATAAATGGAATATGAACAGCACCGCTTGATGATACATCAAATGAAGAGCCAACTAAGCCAGTCAGATTTTTACTTAAGGATTTATAATAAAATGCACATAATTCAGATCCATCAAGATATGTTGAATCAAAAACTTGGGATGGATTGCTGTTACCATATCGAGCATCAAGCTCAAATCCTATATTTTTACCGGTATCAACATACACTTTAAATCTATCATCATGTTTTTTAGATCCGTCAGCATAACCATGACGATATTCTACCGTTGTCTTATAGTCATTTGCCATTGCCTGATTAATAGACAGCGACAGTAAGGCAATAGGTAAAAGCTTGATATAGCCGTTCATATAAATCCTCCAATTATTATTTTTACAGTATGTTACGAATATGCTTTCAATACACCAACAGGCACCTCTGTTGGACGCCATGGATCACCAGTATGCTCTAACCATGGTATTAGTTCTTTTTCTGTTAATTGATTAACCAAATCCATGTGATTACCAGCAACATTATGTAATTGATAAGGATCGTTACGATTATCATGCAAAGTGTATGTCAACGGCTTACCTATCTTCCGATCGATAACCATCGTATAGCGTTCTGTTCTAATTCCACGCCTGCCATATGATTGCGCACCATATGGCATGAAAGTATAAAACTGTGATGTCGGCACAACATCACCAGCTTCACCCTTCAGGGTTTTAACATAATTACTTCCTTCTACCGTATCGGGTATTAATTCTTCAAAACCGAGTAACCCAAAGATTGTTGGATATATATCAGGAGCAGAAAAAAGTAAGTCATCTTGTTTTGGTTTTAGTTTTCCTGGCAACCTAAAAATCATTGGAATCCTCATCGATTCCTCATAATGAACATTTTTTGTCGGTTCACCATTTGAACCCATACAACTACCGTGATCTGAAAAAAATACAACTAATGTATCATTTTTCAACCCCAGGCTATCCAACTCATCCAATATTCTTCCGAATTGCTCATCAACACCATGAACCATTGCCATGTATTCTTTGAAATACTGGGGACCATATCCTTCTAGGTACTCTTTATTCCATTGAACATTTGGCCTAGAATTCAATTCTTTAGATGTCTTTCCATCAAATTTATCTAGATATTTTTTGGGTATCTCATCGTATGGGGAATGGGGGGGATTCATTGATACTACAAGTGCAAATGGCTTATCTTTATCGCGATAAGACCCATTTTCATTACGGAGATATTTTATCGCAATATCGGCTTCATGCTCAGGACTCCACTGATTTACTTTTATCGGATTATCACGAGGAGTATTATTAGCCCAATACATGGGTGACATATGCTTATCATACGTACCATACGAATACCAAAAATCAAAACCATGTCGACGATCCGGCGCCGTCCAATCATTCCAATAGCGCCCTTCCATCGGGTTATTATAGCTTGGAATAAAAGGCGCACTGGGCGCATCGAGGTGCCATTTCCCAATATACCCCATTGAGTAACCAGGGCGGGAGCACACTTTGTTGATATTTTAACCAAAGAATAACTGAGCCCGATAGTCGTCATTCCAGCCGGCTCT
>NZ_JAPDCD010000095.1:0-4109 GCF_027705695.1 Aeromonas sp. QDB62
CATCATCGAGCTGAATGATGCCGCTGATGGGCTGCTTGTCATCGGACTCTTTCATGGCTTGCAGCAGCTTGTGCTTGTGCTTGAGCATCCAGGCGGTGTCATATTTGACGTCCAACTGGCGCTTTAGCTCCATCGCTGACAAGCCAGTTTTGGTCTGTGACAGCAGCTGCATCGCCAGAAACCACTTGGTCAGTGGGAGTTTGGTGTTTGCAAAAATCGTGTTTCCAGTCAATGACATCTGGTGACGGCAGTTATTGCATTGCAGCACGCGTGGCCGACTTTTCAGGCGACAGCAGGTCTTGTTGGCGCACTCAGGACAGATGAAACCGTTCGGAAAACGCCAAGCAAGCAGCGCGTTTTCGCACTGCGCTTCAGTGCCATAGTCCTTGAAAAAATCAAACAGGCTGTAGCCTTTCTGGAATTGGACTTTGCTTTTGGCCATGATCTCGCACCTCAGTAACTGTACGTAAGATCAGTATAGCTCGTGGTGACTGCTAATCATGGGTAATCAGGAAACCCTAAAAGCAAAAGCCATGACACAGGAGAAACTTACTAGACACGAGTTCATGCTATCAGCAGAACATCAAGAACGACTCGATGAGATGGTCAAAGACCACCCCACCATAAACACACGAGTTGGCATCATCAGAGCCTTACTCGATTCAAAACCAATCGAACAAACAAAGGTTGTTCGACTCGACCAAGAGCACGTAAACCAGATCGCCCGACTTGGTAACTTGCTGAACCAATACGCTCGACTCGCTTACACCTACGCATCAACAGGTGAACCCATTGCCGCCACCGTTCTGCACGACAAGATCGATAGAGCCAACAGACTACTATCTGAAATCTTGAAAGAGGTGAGGGGAGATGCTGCATAAGGTAATCGGTAAAACCGAGAAGTCGAAAGCCAAAGGCCCCACTGGTGCAATCAACTATTTGTCGGGTTATTCATGGCGACACACCGAGCCGCAAGTGTTACGAGGTAACTTGGAAGTTACCAGAGAGTTGTTGTCACACGAGGACAAAGATCCGTATGACAAAGAAGATGTCGCTGGCCTGTTAAAAGACCGGCTGAAGATGGCCAAAGATGATTTGGACAATGCGCTTAAGGCCTTGAAAACCTTGTGCGAGCCAGTCAAAGCACCTAAGCATCAAATTGATTATCAACATTATTTTTGCTGTCAGCCCGGAGCCCTTGAAGACGAGCTTAGTGAAAAAGAGGCGCTACGCCTCACGCTTTACCAAAGTGTGTCGAAACTGATCCGCTGTTTCACCAATATTGCCAGTGAGATGCAGCAAGCCGGTTACAGCAAAGGCGAAGCCGAGGTGATCCGCCAAGAGGTTGAGCACTACAGCAAAGTACGAGATGAAATCAAAATCGCCAGCGGCGATGTGGTGGACATGAAGCAGTTTGAGCCGGCGATGCGCCAGATGCTTGATTTGTACATTGACGCTGACCCAAGCGAAACCTTAATGGATTTCGAAGAATTGGGCCTGATTGAGCTTATCGTCCAAAAAGGCGCGGAAGCCTTAGACGGTTTACCAAAGGATATGAAAAATAATCCTGAAGCGATGGCAGAAGCGATTGAAAACAACGTGCGCAAAACGATCGTCGATGAAAACCCGGTCAACCCTAAATACTATGAGCAGATGTCGGTATTGCTGGATGAACTGATTCAGCAGCGGCGGCAGCAAGCGATTTCGTACCAAGAGTATTTAGAAAAAGTGCGTGAACTGGCGAAGAAGGTAAAACGGGAATTCAGATAATAAGTGCGACACTCATGGATGAATGGCGAGAGGTGGCCAACTGCTGATTGGTGGTACCCTTCTGCTCGCCAAAGTAAAAGCAGTATCACCATGAGCTATCAGCAGTTGACCGAGGGGCAACGATACCAGTTATCGGTGCTTCGCGCACAGGGGATGTCCATCCTTGCCACCGCACGCGCCATTGGCGTTCATCGCTCCACCCTCTACCGGGAGCTGCGTCGTAACGCCGGGCCGCAGGGCTACCAGCCAGACAATGCGCATCAGCACGCCACCCACCGACGGGCCAGTGCGGCCAAATCTCGGCTATCTGCCGATGTCATCCAGTTTGTCGAGCTGACACTCGCCTGGTGGTGGAGCCCGGAGCAGATAAGCACGGTGGGCAAGCAGATAGGCCTCATGGTGAGTCACGAGTGGATATACCGCCATGTGGCCGCCGACAAAGCCCGGGGTGGCCAGTTGTACCGCCATCTGCGCCAGGGCCACAAGCGCTACCGCAAGGGGTGCATATTCCGGTCGAAAATGAACACCTATTCCGGTTTAAAATGAACGCTGATTCCGGCTTGCGTGTACACCATTTCCGGACACCTCAGAGCACGAACTCTGATGTCAGATGAACCGTCATGCTCCAATGACCTGGATCCACAACTGCCGCGCTGCGCTTGGCTGCTGGCTTGTTCGGTGAGTCGAAAAGATGCCTCCCCTCAAAGCTCAGCTTCTGCTCGCAGAATCCCTGGCCGCATACTTTCCGGAAATGGTGTTCACAGATTCCGGAATCACTGTTCAAATTCACCGGAATACGCAAGGGGGCGAGCAGCCTGCGTTCTCCCATCAAGGAAGCCCGCTCTATTGATGAACGGCCGGCTATCGTCGATAGCCGGGAGCGGCTCGGTGATTGGGAGGCGGACACGGTGCTGGGCAAGCAAGGCACAGGTGCACTGGTCACCCTGGTGGAGCGCAAGAGCCGGCTCTATCTGGTCAAGCGGGTCGCGAGCAAACAGGCTGGGGTGGTGCGGGATGCGATAATCGAGATGTTAACGCCCTACATCGAGCAGGTGCATACTATCACCTTTGACAACGGCGGCGAGTTTGCCGAACACAAGGCGATAGAGGAAGCGCTGGGTGCCGAGACTTACTTTGCGCACCCTTACTCTTCGTGGGAGCGCGGTCTGAACGAGAACAGCAATGGGCTGTTGAGGCAGTTTATCCCAAAGGGAACAGACCTGAGAGAGGTCACGGACGAGGATGTCAGGAGAGCGGAGCAGTGGCTCAACCTACGACCTCGGAAATGTCTCGGATTCAGGCAGCCTGTCAAGGTATTCGAAGAGTACCGTCAGGCGGCATAGGCGAGTGTCGCACTTCGAAGTTGAATTCGCGAAATACCCAGCCAGTAACAACTCGAAAGCCTATCCAGAAACCATGGATACCATGGCCAAACGGGCGCTGTTTGATAACTTTGGCAATGACGAAGTGCTGGTCACTAAAATCGACTCGGCCGTGCGTTACACCAAAAAAGCAGATTGGTTGGGAGACCGATTTAAAGAGAAAGAGATCGCCCGCGCCATCCAACAAGAAACTGCCGAATACAACGTGGACGTCAAAGCGGTAATGGACTTGATTAAGGCACAGAAAGAGTACCATTAATGGCTGAAGTCACAATTGGCAACATCACACTCGATTTGCAGCGCAAACCGATTAAAAACCTGCACATCTCGGTATTACCACCGGAAGGCAAAGTGCGGGTTTCGGCACCGCTGCAACTTAGTGACACTGCCATTCGTATGGCAGTAGTGAAACGCATTGCTTGGATCCGTGAACAACAAGCCGACTTTGCCGCTCAGCCACGTCAATCAGAGCGCGAAATGTGTACTGGCGAAACCCATTATTTGTGGGGGCGTGGTTACCGTTTGGATGTTGCGCAAGGTGCCGAACCTGGCGTAAAACTCAAAGGTGGCAAGATTGTATTAACCAGTCGCAATCAAATTACACCAGAAAAACGGCAATTCGTTTTGCAAGATTGGTATCGCACAATCCTTCGAAAACGGGTTGAACCGCTTATGAAGCAATGGCAAGAACAGATCGGTGTGACTCCGAGCTTTGTCGGCATCAAACGCATGAAAACCAAGTGGGGCAGCTGCAACCCAAGCACCGGCCGCATCTGGCTTAATTTGGAACTCGTCAAAAAACCACCTGAATGCCTGGAATTTATCATTGTGCATGAGCTGATTCATTTGCTGGAGCGACACCATAATGAACGGTTTAAGGCCTGACTCTTATACACAAGTAGCGCCCTGAACGGAACCTTTCCCGTTTTCCAGGATCTGATCTTCCATGTGACCTCC
>NZ_JAPDCD010000096.1:0-4104 GCF_027705695.1 Aeromonas sp. QDB62
TTCATCGACCTGGATGCGCTCGTGGCGGGACTGGAGCTGGGCTGACGGAAATTTCTGGGATTCCGGCGTACAACCCCGTAAAATGGAAGAGTGAGCACTTGATTTGCTGGTGCTTTCAAACAACGGTGTTGTTTTTTTAACAGCCGAACTGGAAAGGGAGGCTGAGCTGCTCAGTGATCACTTTATCCGTTGGCTGATTTACGCCGGCATGTTCGCTACAGGCACTGAACGACAACGCAGATGGTATGGTCTGTGCGTTCTGACTCGTCAAGGATCGGCCAATGGATCGTTTGTCTAATTTGCTCTCGCGGTTCGGCGTGCGGGCCAATCTGTTCTATGACGGCGACCTATGCGGCTCTGCATCTTACGATGGCGCCGAGCGGCGAGGTTATATCCATCTGCTTCAGGCCGGCAGCGTGACGTTGCTTGGTCCCGATCGCAAGGATTTGCAGCTCACTCGCCCTAGCTTGATTTTTATGCCACGCCCCGCCAAGCATCAATTGTTTGCGGGTGAGTCCGATGGCGCAAAGTTGTTGTGTGCTTCCATGGAGTTTGAGGGCGGAATTGATAATCCTTTGTCGGCTTCATTACCGGACTGTTTGGTGCTCGCACTCGATGATCTGCCCATGCTGGCAGACACGTTGGAGTGGATGTTTGCCGAGGCGGCAAATGTGCATTGTGGAAGGGAAGCCGCGCTTGAGCGCTTATTTGAGCTCCTAATCATTCTGTTGCTCCGTTACCTGCTCGATCATCACCAGTTGCGCACCGGAATGATGGCTGGACTGGCCGACATGCGGCTTGCCCGATCGCTTTTACAGATGCACAACTCCCCGGAACATGCCTGGTCAATAGCAGAGCTGGCCAGTGAGTCAAATATGTCACGCGCTGCGTATGCCGTGCATTTCAAGAGTGTCATCGGACAGACGCCTGCTGATTATTTGTTGAGTTGGCGAGTTAGCCTGGCTCAGAAGCTGATGCGAGAAGGGCGCTCGATTACGCTGATTGCAGCTCAAGTCGGCTACGAAAGTCCTTCGGCGCTGTCTCGCGCATTTAGACGCAAGACGGGGTTGAGCCCTCGTGACTGGTTGAAAGATCTGGCGGGGGAAAATGATGGCAAAAAGGCCTAAGGCATTACTGCCTTAAGCCATTGAAAAAATTATGCATTAATTTTACGTTTTTCCAGTTCAACCAGCGAATGGCCTGCCACAAATATCGAAACAGCAAGCAACCCTAAGTCTTTAAGCAGAAACTGACCTGGCGCAACGGAAATCGCCGGAAACCCTAAACTAGGCTCAATGACGCCCGGAGTGGAAAACATAAAGCTAAGGGTTGTGAAGAACAGGCCTGCAGACAGAGCGCCTCCTACCACGGATAGTTTGGGCGACAGCATGCGGCCTGCGATCAGAGTGCCGATCGAAATCTCTAGTATGCCGAGCAGGCTGGAGAACATGTCGACCGAAAAAATGCTATACACCCATCCCAAAAGCGGGCTGTTGCTCACCAGTGGAACCAGGCCCTCGGCCTCGTAGTGGGTAAATTTCATGCCGCCGAACCAGAAGTAAATAATAGCGAGAGCCAAGTACGCGCCATAGATACCTAGCCCCATAGTTTTGGTTCCAAGCGTTAAGTGGGCCTGTACGCTGGACTTCGAGTTTTCAATGCCTATGGTTTTCATGTCTGAGCTTCCAGTAGTGAGTGAGAGTGTGTTGGCTGCCGAACGCCGTATGCGTTGGCGATGAGATGATTATGGCTGGCATCTCTAATCAAGAGGCATCAGAAAGTATTGATTTCAGTGCAGATCGTCTTGGGCGGTGCAATTCGCGATGAAGGGATCGCCGTGGAGAGCGATGAGTGCACTATTTCGATAAAGGAGTCGTTTTACATAGGTCGATGAAGCGCGTTGCGGCATCGCCTACTGTCATTTCTCAAATCTGACTATGGGGCTTGGGGCGAAGGGCGGCACTGACTAGGCTTAGAACAGCTACCAACTAGCCGCGCGGCCGCGATGCACAAAGAATGGTAACTGAGCCGTGAGTGCGGTGGGCGCCCGCATTTATTTCCAAACCCTACAGATACATCGATCTTCGACTTCAACCGGGCAGATAGCTGTTGCAGCAAGCCTATCAATCGACTTTGACGTGTTAAAGAGGATAGGTTTTCCAGGGTTGGGGAACAGCATGCCCTGCAGAACGACACACGTCACTTTTGTTAAATTAATAAGCTAGCTACCTATTGGGCATAACCTTGCAATTTGCTTCAATTTACGCACATGCACTTGCGACCTCAAAATGCAACGTAAGCCCCGAATATCTCCATTATTGTCGCCGCCAGCCTTAGTTACAGCTGCTATGATGAATGAGATCGAAAACTGAAATCCCCCACTAGAATTGTTGACTGGAGTCAAAATGAATAAAAAGCGGCCGGTTAATCTTGATATTCGAACCATTCAGCTTCCTCTCACGGCGCTTACATCGATTCTGCACCGGATTTCAGGAATTATGCTCTTTATTTTTCTGGGACTGATACTGTATATGCTGAGCAAATCGTTGGAGTCAGAAAAGGGTTTTAATGAAGTCAAGGAGATTTTTTCTTCACCTTTCGGCAAAGTTAGTTTCTGGTTGGTATACTCTTCATTTATTTATCATCTCGTAGCCGGAATTCGACACCTAGTTATGGATGTGGGTGTTGGTCATACTTTGAAAGGCAGCAATCGCGCCTCTACTATTGTTTTAGTAGTGTCGGGTGTTTTAATGGTTGCTGGCGCCGTATGGATTTGGTAGCTGTGGAGTCGTAATGCGTATTTACAAGGACTAAAAGCGTCCTTTAAAGCTAACTTACGAAAGTATTTATAATCGACGGTTCACGCTTAAACGGTTGAATCCTTTCGGGCTTCCGAATAGCTGTTAGCTGAAAGCTATCATGAGCTAAGTTTTCTGTGCATCATCAAATGTGTTAATGGGAGCGCCATAGTACTAGGTACAAATATGGCTCTAGGACAATGTTAGATGTTTTGGATTTTGAGGCGGATCGCTCTTATCGAAGATCGTCTAATTCGCTCTGAAGCGCAGGTTTTTTGAAACTATCACCTGGTTGGCACACTGTGCGAATCAACATCAGATATGAGAAAGCCAATCAGGTGAACACTACCCTCGAGGGCTCATCTGTCCAGTTAAAGCCTCGAGTCTTTCTGGGTGCGCAAAAGACAAGAAGGTTATATGGGAAAATTATGAGGCCTGGATACCATGCGTCATGGGCGTGCCGATGCTGTGAGTGACAGAGCGAGAAGCAAGTGAAAGTCCCTGAAGTAGGGGCGGGATGCGCCCGAGTGGCATTTTTTGTCTTAAGGTAGATCGCGTAGCTGTTCTTCAGAATAATCTTCAGAGCGTTGACGACAGCCATCGCTGTGCATTCCTCAAGAATAGAATGTGTCGGAAGGGTGGCGTCATTGGTGTTAGTCATCGCTTAGGATTTCTCAATCTGGCTTACACGGGCGCCTGTACCGATATCCCCGCGGATGGCGACGTATCGATGTTGAATTCCTCGCCAGACGAAGTGCAATGAGCTGCGGCTATAGGCTTGCGCAGCCTTAGATAGCCGGCCGTCGCAGGCGCGCCGGTTGGCCGGGATCTTCTTCTGCCCGTCAGGTGTCCGGTCGGAACTCCAGCACGAACGCTACGACCTTTTCGGCGGACATTTCGCACGGCTTCAACAATGTCCTATCTGATGTAACGCGGAAGAGGTTGAAGCTGACAATGTCAGTCCCGTCCAACTCCCTGGCGAACAGACTGTTGCGACGTCCGTCCCCAGATCGCCGGACGATCAAGCTGAAACGCCGGCCTTCATAAGTCCCTTCTCTGTATCCCTCCGCAAGCTTCGCGAAAGCGGCATCGAACTCGGAATGCTCCATGTCATCCATCCTTATTGATAGAACAGAGGCGCGGCGGGTGCGAGACCGCCAGTGCCGGGTCGCGCTAAGGTGCCGGGCAGATTCCTGCAGCCGACGAGGCCCGGGGTGGGCAGGATAATTGGGGTCGTTTGCGGGAGGGGGCGGAATCCTACGCTAAGGCTTTGGCCAGCGATATTCTCCGGTGAGATTGATGTGTT
>NZ_JAPDCD010000097.1:0-3630 GCF_027705695.1 Aeromonas sp. QDB62
TCAATGACTTAACGAACGCCATTTTACCCGTTTCCCATAGGGTTCACAAGGGCTATAAGCTAAAGTTGAGAGCATTGCGTGCCTGCTTACCTGATGCGAAACCGGGCCGCTGATTGGCGCAAGGCTTCGGAAAGCATCTGAATCTGATCAGCGGAGGACACTACATCACGGATCGCTGCATAATTCCGCTCCGACATCTGCGCGATGTTTTCGACACTCTTGGCGATCTCATTATTCGCATAGCTTTGCTCGCGAAGCGAGGTGGAAATGCCATCGATTGCTGCCAGAACATTGTCGGTGCTGCCATGAATAGTCGCCATGGAATTCCCCGTATTTCTAACGAGTTCCATGCCCTCATTGACCATAACAGTTCCTTGCACCATGCTTTCCACCGCCTGCATCGTGCCGTTGCGTATCGCTTCGATCATGGTGGCGATGTCCTGGGTGGAGAGTTTCGTGCGTTCGGCCAGCTTTCGCACCTCGTCGGCGACCACGGCAAAGCCTCGCCCCTGCTCCCCAGCCCGTGCAGCTTCGATGGCCGCGTTGAGCGCCAGCAGATTGGTCTGGTCGGCAATCTTCTTGATGACATTGACGATATCCGCAATCTTGTGGGATTGCTCGTCAAGGGCTTGCATGAAATTCGATGACTGATTGACGTTTTCGACGATCTTGTTCATTTCAGCGACCGTTTTCTGGGCAAACAGCTCCCCTTCTTCGGCCATCTGCTTTGAATCAATTGCACTCTTGATTACGTCCACCGTATTGTCCGATATGTGGCCGATGCTGACCGTCATCTCTTCGACCGTCGCCGCGACAGCCGCTGCGGCATCTGTCTGCTGGTTAGTTGCCTCATGCACTTGATGCGATGAGGCCGACAATTGCTTGGCGAAACCAGCCAGTTGAACCGTCGCTACGACGATTTGTTCGACCATTTCACGCAACCCGTCCTGCATCGACTTCATAGAAGCCAGAAGGCTTGTCGTATCGTTGGACTGGAGGTTGATCGTTGCCGACAGATCGCCTTTGGCTATTCTCCGGGCAACCCCGGAGGCGTACTCGGGCTCTCCACCCAACGATTCTAGCAGGTTGCGGACAATGGCAAAGCAAATCCACAGGGTCAGGCCGACAGCTACCAGAAGCAGGCTGGCGTACGAAACGAATGCATCACGATCTGCATCCATATTCGCGTGGATTTCCTGCTGGATATCCTTTGTGTAGCTTTCCTCGACCGTCCTCAGCAGGTCAATTTTTGCAGTGATTTTGGCAAACCAGTCCTCCGGGGAATAGACCAGCTCGGCATTTGCACCCTTGTCCTTGACCATCTGTTCGATGGTGCCCACTTCCTTGAAAATCGGCTCGGCTAGCTTGGCACTCAGTAGTTTTTCCTGATCCGGCGTGGCGTACCCGATGGCCAGGCGCAAATAGGTGGCCTGATCGTTGATCAGACTCTGAAAAGTGCTGAATTGTTCAGAAGTCAGGCGCCCGGCGCTGAAGCCGCCGGTTACCAATGCCCGCTCCTGACCGTTGCGTTCCTTCAAGAACAATACTGCCTGTTTGGCATTCGACAGGCGTGACAGTTTCGATGACGGCATCTGGTTTCCGGTACGCAGCGCGATTTCCAGTAACTGCGAAATCGTCTCGCTGTAGAAGCGGAAGGACTCACCGGGTTCAAGCGAGAGACGTGTTATCTGTTCGCGCTTTTTTACGAGGTCGGCCAAAGGTTCGTTCGCAGCTTCCAGAAGTTTGATATAGCGCGGCCCGACCATGGACGCGTCGATACGCCGGATGCTTTCATTCAGGCGCAAGATGGCTGAATCGGATTGTTTGCGTTGCGCAGTGAGGTTCTCCGCAAATTTGTTACCATTGCTGTTGAGGAAGCCGGAGCTAATGCCCCGTTCATTCTGGAGTTCATGCGCCGTTTCACCCAACTCGACGACCAGGCTGACCAGAGATTCTGCCTGAACACGAGACTGATAATCTGAGTACTTGTTCCAGGCTCCGCTTAGGCCAAGGACCAACATGACCGTAATCGGCACGGTGGCGATCAGCAACAAACGGCTTTTCAGACTCGTCTTTTCAAACATTCACGCCCCCTGATTGTTCATAAATATTGAGCCAAATTCTAACTGATATTCGAGTCTGTCTGCCCGAATTGTGCCGCCGGACGGCGAGCCTGCCACCAAGGCCTCACGTTGCGCCAGCCAGGACGCCGACAACTTGCCGCGAAGCAACTGGCTGATGCCCACCTCGAGGTGTCCCATGGCCATTGCTGTAAAACAGCGTACAAACCTTTCCAGATTTCCGGGGTGATCAGCGTCCAATAGTTGCCACCCTGGGTTGTGTAACCTACCGGCGTTTTTGCCGGGGAATCTGGGGTGTTATCCATGGAAATCATGGCCGAAATCCGGCGTTGTTGTCATTTTCAGAAGACGACTGCACCAGACAACGCGGTTTGAAGGCTGTTGTGCAGTCGTCTATTGAACGAACAGTATCAGGAGTCCGCTGCACGAATGATGACCTCAAGCCGGTTCTGGTCGCGCTGGCGACCGATCAGCCCCTGGATGTGCGATACCGCGACCACGATCTTTCCGGCGATTGGGCGGGCTACCGCGAATGCCACATCAAGCCCGACCTGCTGCTGATCTACCGCAAGTCCGACGCCGACACCCTGCGACTGGCGCGGCTTGGCTCCCATAGCGAGCTGTTCGGCTGATGCCAGTCGCCTTGTCCGCCAAACGATCATTAGTCGGCCATGCCGGACACTGTCCAGCAAAGTTATTGCACAACGGGTTGTCGGACATTAAGATAGGCGGACGGAATGACGGACAAGAGAGGCGGCAAATGGCACTGATCGGCTATGCGCGGGTATCGACGGCGGAACAGGACACCGCCTTGCAGACGGATGCGCTACGCAAGGCAGGCTGCGAGCGCGTTTTCGAGGACACGGCTTCCGGGGCCAAGGCCGACCGCCCCGGCTTGGCTGATGCGCTGGCCTACCTGCGCGACGGCGACGTGCTGGCCGTCTGGCGGCTGGATCGGCTCGGGCGCTCTATGCCGCACCTAATCGAAACGATAGGCGCGCTGGAAGCGCGAGGCGTCGGCTTCCGTTCTCTGACGGAAGCCATCGACACCACCACGCCAGGCGGGCGGCTCATCTTCCACGTGTTCGGCGCGCTGGGCCAGTTCGAGCGCGACTTGATCCGCGAGCGCACCAAGGCCGGGTTGACTGCCGCCGCCGCTCGTGGGAGGAAGGGCGGGCGAAAGCCGGTTGTCACCGCCGACAAGTTGCAGCGAGCGCGGGAGCACATCGCCAACGGGCTTAATGTCCGAGAGGCCGCTACACGGCTCAAGGTGAGCAAGACGGCCCTGTACACCGCGCTGCAATCCACCAGTGCAGCCGACTCCTGATATTCCGTGCAGTCGTCTTCTGAAAATGACACTCACGCGCAGGTAGATGCGTGCGACTTTCATGCGGGCCTCCTGGTCATTTTGGGTATAGGGAAAATGACCATTGTTTCACGCCTAGCCAAAAAGGGAAGGTTCCCGGTTCAAATGTCGTTTTCAGAAGACGGCTGCACTGAACGTCAGAAGCCGACTGCACTATAGCAGCGGAGGGGTTGGATCCATCAG
>NZ_JAPDCD010000098.1:0-3501 GCF_027705695.1 Aeromonas sp. QDB62
GAGCCGGCTGGAATGACGACTATCGGGCTCAGTTATTCTTTGGTTAAAATATCAACAAAGTGTGCTCCCGCCCTGGCCACTGCTGGGGGTATCAGCCGCCGAGCAGGAACAACTCCGCGGCCAAATCGATCACTTTTTCCATCTCGCGGCGATCTACGATCTCAACGCCAAAGCGGGCATCCAGCAACAGGTGAATACCGAAGGAACCCGCCAGGCGGTGCAACTTGCCGAGCGGTTGGGATCACAACAGTTCCACCACTGCAGCTCCATCGCCGCAGCGGGCCTGTTTGACGGTCTGTTTCGGGAAGACATGTTCGACGAGGCCGAACACCTCGACATGCCCTATTTCCAGACCAAACACGAAGCCGAGGGGATCGTTCGTAACGAATGCACCATTGCGTGGCGTATCTACCGGCCGGGCATCGTCGTCGGTGACGCCAATACCGGCGAGATGGACAAGATCGACGGCCCTTACTACTTCTTCAAGACCATTCAGAAGCTGCGCCGTCTGCTGCCGCCCTGGATGCCCGCCATCGGGGTGGAAGGGGGCCGCATCAATATCGTGCCGGTCAACTTTGTGGTCGATGCCATGGCCCATATCGCCCATCAGGATGGCGAGGAGAACAAAACCTTCCACCTGACCGACCCCAACCCGATGCGGGTCGGCGACATGCTCAGCACCTTCTCCCGTGCCGCCCATGCGCCGGAGCCGGCCATTCGCATCAACGCCTCTTTGTTCAGCTTCATTCCCCGCCACCTGACGGCAATGCTGATGACCATGACGCCGGTGCGCCGCATTCGCGATGCCGCCATCGCCGATCTGGGTCTGCCCAAGGATATCTTCCGCCTCATCAACTACCCGACCCGTTTTGACAGCCGGGAGACCCAGCGTCTGCTGAAAGGCACCGGCATCGAAGTGCCGCCGCTGCACAGCTATGCCTGGCGGCTGTGGGATTACTGGGAGCGCCATCTCGACCCCGAGCTCTTTATCGATCGCTCCCTGCGCGGTCGGGTCGAAGGAAAAGTGGTGCTGGTGACCGGCGCCACTTCCGGCATAGGCCGCGCCACCGCACGCAAGCTGGCGGGGGCGGGGGCCATCGTGGTGACCATCGCCCGCGATGAGCAGAAAATTGCCGAAACCCAGGCCGAGTTTGCCGAACTGGGGCTCACCATGCAGGTCTATCAGGGCGATCTCGCCGATCTGGCGCAGGGTGAGGCGATCACCCGGCAGATTGTCGAGGAGCACGGCGGGGTGGATATCCTGATCAACAACGCCGGCCGATCCATCCGCCGCTCCATTGAGGACTCCTTCGAGCGCTTCCACGATCTGGAGCGTACCATGCAGCTCAACTACTTCGGGGCGCTCAAGGTGATCATGGGGGTGCTGCCCACCATGATCGAGAAGAAGAAAGGGCACATCATCAACATCTCCTCCATCGGGGTGTTGACCAATGCGCCGCGCTTCTCCGCCTATGTTGCCTCCAAGTCGGCCCTCGATGCCTGGGTGCGAACTGCGGCTTCCGAGTTTGCCGACAAGGGGGTGAGCTTCTCCATCATCAATATGCCGCTGGTGAAAACGCCGATGGTCGCCCCGACCAAGGTCTATGAGCAGGTGCCGATGATGACACCAGAAGAGGCGGCAGACTTGGTGTGCGATACCATCATCAACAAGCATGTGCGGCTGGCAACCCGCCTCGGGGTGTTCGGTCAGGTGGTTCATGCGCTGGCGCCGCGGGTCGCGCAAGTGATCATGAACACCAGTTTCCGCACCTTTGCCGATCCCAAGGATGGCGACAAATCCAAAGCCACCGCCGATCAGGTTGCCGTCTCCACCCTGATCAAGGGGATCCATTTCTAACCGGATGATGCGCTAAAGAGATGAGCAGGGGCCTGAGCAATCAGGCCCCTGTTTTATTTGGCAAAACAATTAAGGAAGGTCAGGCTCGAGCCAGCAGATCAAGCAGCAGATCGGTGGTGCGGCGGGAGTAGAGCAGAGAAAGATGGCCGATGGCGGGCAACTCGATATCGTCCATCCCCGCCAACCGTTGCCGCTCCTGCGGCATCACCACGTTGTCATGGCTGGTGCGCACCGAGATGCCGGGCACGCAAAGCGGCACTGAGGCGAAACGCTGCAACCAGCCGGACCCGGGCTCCATCTCGCGGGCGTTGGCCCCCAGTCCAAGGGCGGCCAGCTGACTGCCCTGATGGGGGGTGGCCAGGGTGATCAGGCACGCAACCTTGTCACCGCCATGAAGAGCCAGATAGTCGCGGCAGACCAGCCCGCCCATGCTGTGACCGACCAGCACCAGCTGGTCGGCGCCGGTCTGCGCCAGCACATCGTCAATCCGGGTGGCCAGCAGCGGCACCATCTCGTCGATATGACCAAATGGCGGCATCAGGGTAATGGTGGCGACCACATGGCCTGCAGCTTCCAGTCGGGCACGCTGGGTACGCCAGATCCCGCGACTGCAACCGTAGCCATGCACCAGCAATATGGGGCGCGGGCATGGGCGGAGCCGATCGGGAGCCATCAGCAAAGGCTCGAACGGCAGCAACCAGGTGAAGGTGTAGAGGTAGGCCAGCATCTCCTGCGCCATCATCTTCACCCTACGCCAGGCGCCAATGGCCGGGGAGGGGTAGAAGCGGGTAAACAGCCAGCTGCCGAGCACCACCAGACAGCGCAGACCCAACAGGGCAAACACCACAAACAGCAGGGTCATCAACCAGGGGAGCCCCACGACCAAGTGGGCGATGCTCCCGAGGAGCAGCACCTCAACCATCAGCAGGATAAACAGGTGTCGTACGATCGTCATAAGACCATGATCCGACCAGTCAGGCGCGGAAGTCAAATGGCACTTTGAGACAGCTTGATCCAGCGCCGCTTTTGTCGCTAAACCCCGGCGAACTCTTTTCCGGTGAGGTTACTTGCAATACTGTATATCCATACATACACTCTACCCATCATCACCAAAAGGAGGCCATCATGGCTGTCGAGATAAAATATGTGGTTGTTCGTGGGGGAGTGGAAAAAATGACCTTTGCCAGCAAAAAAGAGGCCGATGCCTATGACAAGCTGCTGGATACGGCCGACGAGTTGATGACCCTGTTGGCCGGCGCCCCTATCGAGCTGGCGCCAGAGCAGCAAGAGAGTCTGGCATTCTACCTGGCAGAGCAGCGTGATGTGCTGCAAACCCTGCTGCGGGGCGGCAAGGTTCAGGCTGGCGCGAAAGAGGAAGAGGCTCCAGCTGCCAAGCGCAAGGAGAAGCCACTCAAACAGGTGGCCTGATTGCCCGGGCCTGCTATTTCTCGGCATAATTTCTCGGCGTAGATAGCCCACCCCATTCATTTGATTTGCATTTAAAACCATTTTTACGGCTATTTACCCCGAGAATTTTTTAACAACCGTGCATATCCCATGCATAACCGCGAATTCAACTTCGAAGTGCAATTCCCGATTAAAAATCAGGCTGCTTTCAGAAGTTCGTCAAAAACCACCTGTGG
>NZ_JAPDCD010000099.1:0-2977 GCF_027705695.1 Aeromonas sp. QDB62
GCGCCCCGGGGCTCTGACCTCCCGAGGCGCTTCTAATCACAAAGCCTGGAAGGAGGCCCTATGACTAACCGTGATCTTACAGATACTTACCGCCAACTCAAAGCCCTCGAATGCGCCATCACCGCGCTTGCCGAGGCCGCCAGCCTTATTCCCGAAGACGATGACCATGCCGCCCTGGTACGGGTCTTGTCCGACCGCATCGAGACCGAATTCGAAGCCCTCCAGGCTAAATTCATCGAGTCCTGGTCTCTTAACACAGCAGCATAAATTCCACTTAACGATAGTGTGTTAACACCTTGCTTTTTTGTGTCACTGTGACGATAATTAATTACCGTCACGGTGACACTAAAGGCAGCCCAATGAAAGACGTCAACGACAATCAAACCGCAGACCTCCTACCGCTCAAGCGCCCACGTGGTCGCCCGAGCACCGGCAAAGCCCTCCCAGGTGCAGCCCGTCAAGCCAAGTACCGCGCCAAGCTGGCCGACATTACGGTCACTGTTACGTTTAATCGGGATGATGTGCCCGCCCTCAAGCTGCTCCTGGCTAACCCAAACCCTGCCCTCGATGTTGACCAGGCAACGCTCGATCGTATCGCGCAAGCGGTGTTCGGGGCGGCCATCGGCTAGGCCAGTGACAGAGAACGGGGGCGGTAGCCCCCACAAGGCGCCCCCCTTACGTCAAATTTTTCACGTAAGGTAGGCGCCGGAACACGCCCATGCAGACCAGAGACGTGAACCCCCCCTTCCCTGCAAAACCGGCAGTTAAGGGGTTCGGTGCACTGAGGGAGGCGAACGCCTCAGCGCATCGCGAACTTGCTCATTTGGCCATCAACAGCGTAGGATTTGTAAAGTTGTCCGTCTCCCAGATTTCCGCTTAACGGATAAGGGCGAAACGAAGTAGGCAGGAACGCCAGCGCACGAGCAGCCGACGCCGAAAAAGAAAGCCCCCGCAAGGTCTCGAACACCTTCGGGGGACGGTCACCCACTCAACTCATGAACGCATCACAGGTGACGATATGATCTTACATCATTCCGCCGCCTTCTCCATAGCGAGAAGGGGGCAACATGCAAACAATTGACCTCAATGCACCACTACCGACAGGGACTACTGGGGATGCGCGTAGCGCGCCCCTGAAGGCACTGGCGGGAGGGGGCTCTAGGTACATTGCGGATACGGCGGCCGCTTCGCCCACCGAAACACCCCGCAAACCCTCGCCAATCAAGGCTATCAAAGAAATCGTTGACCGCGAAACCGGTGAAGTTTTGCAATTTTCCCGTCAACGAGATGGCTCCCTGGTTGTTGAAAAGACCCCCTCCCAAGTCCTTTTTTTGAAGTGGATGCGCAAGGCTGCCCTGGCCGAGATCTTCGGTCTCAAGCATCGCGTTTCGTGCTGCCACCGGAACCCCATCAAACAGGCAACCAGTGTCCAGGTGTGGGCCAAGCTGAACGCCTTCATCCCTGGTCATTTCGTTGGCCTTCAAACCTGCGCCCTTCCCTGGCTGTGTCCTATCTGCTCGCCCAAAATAGCCCAGCGCCGGTCAAAGGAGATCCAGCAGGCCATGGACAAGTGCTTGGCAAATGGGGGGCAGGTGCTAATGCCTACCTTCACGATCCCGCATGGCCGGCAGGATCCATTGGCCGAGACCCTCGACCTGATCAAGAAGGCCCTGCGCTGGATGTCATCGCATCGCCAGTACAAGCAGCTCCAGGGCAGGCTAGGTGTTCAGGGCCGGATCATTGCCACCGAGATGAACCATGGCGAGGCCAACGGCTGGCACCCGCACTTTCACGAGCTGTGGTTTTTTGAGGGTAACGGCGTGGACGCTTCCAAGTTGGAGGCGGAGCTATACGTCCTCTGGAAGGCCGCCTGCGCTAAGTTCGGTCTTGGGGAACCGAGTCGTCAGCATGGTGTGGATGTTCAAGATGGGAGTCTTGCAGCTGCTTACGTGGCCAAGATGGGCGACAAGCCTTGGACGTTGGCGGATGAGATGGCCAAGTCTATTTCCAAGAAGGGTCGGCGCTCTAACCTCTCGTTCTGGGAGCTCATTGATTGTTACCTGGACGAGTCGGTCACCACAAAGCGACGTAATCGAGCCAAGCAACTGATCATCGAGTATGCCGAGGCCACCAAAGGCATCAAGGTTTTGACCTGGACTCGAGAACTCAAGGCGCTGTACGACGTTACAGAAAGGACTGATGCGGAGGTTGCAGCCCAGCAGGAAGAAGAGGCGGTGTTTATCGCTGACATTTCCCTGGATGACTGGCGCATCGTGGCTAGGCATCGGTTGCAGCACCTTATCCTGGGTGTTTGCCTCCAGGGTCGGGCCGCTATCTATGCCGTCATCGATGCATATCGCAACAAGTCACCCAAGCCACTTATCCGCTCGATCACCGATTCAACCTCAAGCCACAAGTCTGGCGGGGACCCCGCGGAGGGTGGGTGCCAGCCTTGTGGCGTAGAGGCTTCGACCGAACAGCCAGTTTCACCTGGTGAATCCGGTCTGGTTGCTACCATGGCCACCATCAAGCGTTCGCTGATTGCCTGGGCTGAATATCGTAACAGTTACCAAAAGGGGAGAACCCATGAAGAAACCACCCATCCTGTTCCTGCTCCCCGAAAAGTCCGGCATGGACGAAAGGGGTCTGTCGCTGACGTTCACCGAGACTCTGGAGCAGGCGAAGTTGCTCGCGGCCAGCTTGGGCTGCTCAACCTTGCTTCGTATGCGGCTATACGGGAATGAGCCCAAGATCCTTCCAGGTGGATGGATCCGAACCGGTGAGACCGAATGGATGTTCATCAAGGACTTTGAGCAGTACGCGAAAGAGAATTCGTGCAGCCATCACTATCACTGACCGCTATGGTTGATTTTTCAGCCCATAGGTGATCAGATAGCAAAGCGCCCCGGGGCTCTGACCTCCCGAGGCGCTTCTAATCACAAAGCCTGGAAGGAGGCCCTATGACTAACCGTGATCT
>NZ_JAPDCD010000100.1:0-2944 GCF_027705695.1 Aeromonas sp. QDB62
CGACACTTCTTGGGGTTGTATGGTTAAGTGACTAAGCGTACATGGTGGATGCCTTGGCAGTCAGAGGCGATGAAGGACGTACTAACCTGCGATAAGCTGTGAGAAGTCGGTAAGAGACGCTATTACTCACAGATTTCCGAATGGGGAAACCCACTTAGCATAAGCTAGGTATCGTTGCATGAATACATAGTGCAACGAGGCGAACCGGGAGAACTGAAACATCTAAGTACCCCGAGGAAAAGAAATCAACCGAGATTCCCTCAGTAGCGGCGAGCGAACGGGGATTAGCCCTTAAGTTTCTTGGAAGTTAGTGGAATGGTCCTGGAAAGGCCAGCGATACAGGGTGATAGCCCCGTACATGAAAACGACCTTGAAGTGAAATCGAGTAGGGCGGGACACGTGACATCCTGTCTGAATATGGGGGGACCATCCTCCAAGGCTAAATACTCCTGACTGACCGATAGTGAACCAGTACCGTGAGGGAAAGGCGAAAAGAACCCCTGTGAGGGGAGTGAAATAGAACCTGAAACCGTGTACGTACAAGCAGTGGGAGCCCTTCGGGGTGACTGCGTACCTTTTGTATAATGGGTCAGCGACTTACATTTTGTAGCGAGGTTAACCGTATAGGGGAGCCGTAGGGAAACCGAGTCTTAACTGGGCGTCTAGTTGCAAGGTGTAGACCCGAAACCGGGTGATCTAGCCATGGGCAGGTTGAAGGTTGAGTAACATCAACTGGAGGACCGAACCCACTAACGTTGCAAAGTTAGGGGATGACCTGTGGCTGGGGGTGAAAGGCCAATCAAACTCGGAGATAGCTGGTTCTCCCCGAAAGCTATTTAGGTAGCGCCTCGGACGAATACTACTGGGGGTAGAGCACTGTTTGGACTAGGGGGTCATCCCGACTTACCAACTCCATGCAAACTCCGAATACCAGTAAGTAATATCCGGGAGACACACGGCGGGTGCTAACGTCCGTCGTGAAGAGGGAAACAACCCAGACCGCCGGCTAAGGTCCCAAAGTTCTGGTTAAGTGGGAAACGATGTGGGAAGGCTCAGACAGCTAGGATGTTGGCTTAGAAGCAGCCATCATTTAAAGAAAGCGTAATAGCTCACTAGTCGAGTCGGCCTGCGCGGAAGATGTAACGGGGCTCAAACCAGGCACCGAAGCCGCGGATTCACACTTATGTGTGAGTGGTAGGGGAGCGTTCTGTAAGTCTGCGAAGGTGTATCGAGAGGTATGCTGGAGATATCAGAAGTGCGAATGCTGACGTAAGTAACGATAAAGGGGGTGAAAAGCCTCCTCGCCGGAAGACCAAGGGTTCCTGTCCAACGTTAATCGGGGCAGGGTGAGTCGACCCCTAAGGTGAGGCCGAAAGGCGTAATCGATGGGAAGCAGGTTAATATTCCTGCACGACTTGTAATTGCGATGGGGGGACGGAGAAGGCTAGGTGGGCCAGGCGACGGTTGTCCTGGTGAAAGTGCGTAGGTGGTGTTTCTAGGCAAATCCGGAGACACAACACTGAGACACGAGACGAACGCACTACGGTGCGGAAGCCATTGATGCCCTGCTTCCAGGAAAAGCCTCTAAGCTTCAGATTACAAGTCATCGTACCCCAAACCGACACAGGTGGTCGGGTAGAGAATACCAAGGCGCTTGAGAGAACTCGGGTGAAGGAACTAGGCAAAATAGAACCGTAACTTCGGGAGAAGGTTCGCTCTTGACAGTGAAGTCCCTTGCGGATGGAGCAGTCGGGAGTCGCAGTGACCAGATGGCTGGGACTGTTTATCAAAAACACAGCACTCTGCAAACACGAAAGTGGACGTATAGGGTGTGACACCTGCCCGGTGCCGGAAGGTTAATTGATGGGGTTAGCGCAAGCGAAGCTCTTGATCGAAGCCCCGGTAAACGGCGGCCGTAACTATAACGGTCCTAAGGTAGCGAAATTCCTTGTCGGGTAAGTTCCGACCTGCACGAATGGTGTAACCATGGCCATGCTGTCTCCACCCGAGACTCAGTGAAATCGAATTCGCCGTGAAGATGCGGTGTACCCGCGGCTAGACGGAAAGACCCCGTGAACCTTTACTACAGCTTGGCACTGAACATTGAACCTACATGTGTAGGATAGGTGGGAGGCTTTGAAGGCGTGACGCCAGTTGCGCTGGAGCCGTCCTTGAAATACCACCCTTGTATGTTTGATGTTCTAACGCAGGGCCCTGAATCGGGCTCGCGGACAGTGCCTGGT
Source organism: Aeromonas sp. QDB62 (assembly GCF_027705695.1). Classification (NCBI taxonomy): domain Bacteria; kingdom Pseudomonadati; phylum Pseudomonadota; class Gammaproteobacteria; order Aeromonadales; family Aeromonadaceae; genus Aeromonas; species Aeromonas sp. QDB62. Next base: position 2,244 of record NZ_JAPDCD010000100.1, read on the forward strand.
GGGTAGTTTGACTGGGGCGGTCTCCTCCCAAAGAGTAACGGAGGAGCACGAAGGTTGGCTAATCCTGGTCGGACATCAGGAGGTTAGTGCAATGGCATAAGCCAGCTTAACTGCGAGACGGACAGGTCGAGCAGGTACGAAAGTAGGTCATAGTGATCCGGTGGTTCTGAATGGAAGGGCCATCGCTCAACGGATAAAAGGTACTCCGGGGATAACAGGCTGATACCGCCCAAGAGTTCATATCGACGGCGGTGTTTGGCACCTCGATGTCGGCTCATCACATCCTGGGGCTGAAGTCGGTCCCAAGGGTATGGCTGTTCGCCATTTAAAGTGGTACGCGAGCTGGGTTCAGAACGTCGTGAGACAGTTCGGTCCCTATCTGCCGTGGGCGTTGGATGATTGAAGGGAGTTGCTCCTAGTACGAGAGGACCGGAGTGAACGAACCTCTGGTGTTCGGGTTGTCACGCCAGTGGCACTGCCCGGTAGCTAAGTTCGGAATCGATAACCGCTGAAAGCATCTAAGCGGGAAGCGAGCCCTGAGATGAGTCATCCCTGACCCCTTGAGGGTCCTAAAGGGCCGTTGGAGACCACAACGTTGATAGGTGGGGTGTGTAAGCGCGGCGACGTGTTGAGCTAACCCATACTAATTACCCGTGAGGCTTAACCATACAACACCCAAGAAGTGTTCTGGGCCTTGTAGC
>NZ_JAPDCD010000101.1:0-2800 GCF_027705695.1 Aeromonas sp. QDB62
ATCTCGCACCTCGATAACTGTACGTAAGATCAGTATAGTTCGTGGTAACTGACTGCTAATCATGGGTAATCAGGTAGAACATTATTCTGAAGCGATTGATGATTCCGCTCAGAAAAAATGTCCGTTTTTGGCTACAAAAGGCTCCATGCGAAGAATAATCAATGCATCCATACCAAAAAATTCAGCCCGGCAAGGGTGGTCTGCCGGGCTGTGGGTGACTGACGAGCGGATAACTCACGTCAACAAGCGATTAGCCATCCCATCCAGCCGCGTTTTGGTCTTTTCCCAACCGGGCATCACCTGACCCATCAGCCGGTAAAAGTGCTCGCTGTGGTTGTGCTCGGCAATATGGCAGAGCTCGTGCAGGATGACGTAATCGATACACTCGCGGGGCGCTTTGACAAGATGCGGGTTAAGCGTGATCCGGCCATTGGGGGAACAACTGCCCCACTGGGTCTGCATGGTCAGGATGCGCAGTGGCGGACGCTCGGTGACCCAGATGGCCTGATCGAGCATGGCATTGAGGCGTCTGGCAAACACCTCTTTGGCACGGGCCTTGTACCAGTCAGCGAGCAGTGCATGGACTTTCTCGGCTCTCTTTGCGCTATCAGTGACTAGGCTCCTGACCGACACCTCCAGCTTGCCACGCAGCATTTTGACCCCCGGCACCGAATTAGGGGCTTCGATCACCTTGAGCAGGTACTGCTTGCCGAGGTAATAGTGACTTTCCCCACTGATGTACTGGCGTGGGGTGACGTGCTCCAACTGCTGGCGAAAGTCGCGTAACTGTTCGTAGATCCAGCGTCCGCGCTGCTTGACCGCTGCGAGAACCGCTTCATCAGCCGCCTCACGCGGGGCCGAGACCACGACGCGGCAATCGGGATGCACCTTGATAAGCACCTTGCCGCTAGCCTGTCTCCGTTGCACCCGCTCGAAGGCGATCCGCTCATCGCCGTAGCGAAAGCTAAAGGATGGAGCTGGAGCCTGGGCCTGAGCATCGCCCTTGGCCCGAATAGGCACATTCATCTGATCAGACTCCGCTCAAGCCGACTCGGGTGATCTGCACCACCATCTCGACGATCTTCTTGGCCTGCTCCATACCACTGCCGATTGCTTTGCACTCCTGGAACATGCGCGGCAACAGTTTCTTGCGAATACCCGCCTCGATGTTCTGCGGGTTGATGGAGTGCTCGGCCACAGACGCATCCACGACCGTATCGATCTCGAAGGCCAGCTTTATCCACTTATCCTGTACTTGGCTGTCGGTAATGGCGAACACCTCCGGCAGTACCTTTTTGAACACCCCAAAGTAGGCCTGAGCGTGGCGATGCCCAGCAAAGGCGTCAGGTATGTCACTCAGGCGGCGCTCCTGCACCTGCTCTTCGAACTCCCGAAACAGCATGTACTGCTTGAGCGGGTGCTCGAACAGCTTCTCTGCCTCCTCGATAGCTTGTCGCAGCAGCTTGGAGAAGGCTTCCTGGGCGTAAGGGTCATCTCGTAGCTCCTGCTCAATCATGCGGCTGACCCGCGTTTTGATGATGTCGGTCTCGTTGCGGGTCTTGTTCTCGTTCCACTCTTCTGGCTGCTGCTGGCCCATCTTGCCGACCTCGTAGACGCCACCCGGCTCTTTGACCTCTACACCGACCACATGCTTATCCAGCAGCTTCTTCACCTGCTCGGCATATTCGTCGTAGTCAACCTTCTCACCGGCATCCTGCTGCACCAGTTGGCGCAGGCTGGAGAGCTGTTTCACCGTCTCCTTGTAGTGACGGCGATCCGCCTCGCTAAAGGCACTGTCCTCGAAGAAAGAGGCCGACTGCAACGCCACTTTCAGGCAACTGGCAAACGCCGTGAGCGCCTCGTAGAAGTCTTCTCGCACCTTGAGGTTCACATCCACCAGTTCGCCGTCCAGTTCCTCCATCTTGGGCACCAGCACTTGACGCAGTTGCTCGATATCCTGCTTGTTCTTCACCCCGGCGAAAATGTTCCACAGGGTCTGGTAGAGCTGAGGCAGCCGCTTATATTCGGTGCCCATCTGGTTGTAGAGGCCTTTGAGGTCGTCAACGTCATAGCCGCCCTGGGTGCGGGAAGCGAGATCCTGATACTTGCCGATAGTGGTATCCAGCTCGGATAAGATGCCGCGATAGTCGATAAGCAGACCGAACTGCTTCTTCGGGTGCAGCCGGTTGACCCGCGCAATCGCCTGGATCAGGTTGTGCTCTTTGAGTGGCTTGTCGATATAGAGCACTGTGTTCTTTGGCTCATCGAAGCCGGTCAGCAACTTGTCCACCACGATCAGCAACTTGAGGTCGTCATCCTGATCGAAACGATTCACGACATGTCTGGTGTACGCCTGCTCATCCCCAGAACCAAAGAGAGCACCGACATTCTCCTTCCACCACTGAGTGACCAGCGGTGTGGTCGATTCATCGACCTCGGTGTTGCCTTCCCGGCTGTCGGGCGGACTCATCACCACCGCCGACTCGAACAGCCCCGCCTCGTCGAGGTACTTTTTATAGAGCACCGCCGAGGCTTTGCTATCGCAGGCCAGCTGGCCCTTGAGCCCCTCGACAATGTGGTTTGAAAAGTGACTGGCGATATCGAACGCAATCAGCTTGATGCGATCTTCCGCGCTGTAGATCTCGCCCTTGCGGGCAAATTTGCGTTTCAGATCGGCCTGCTGCTGTTCGTTTAACCCCTGGGTAATGCGCTCAAACCAACTATCGATGGCCCGCTCGTTGACCTCCAGATCGGGGATGCGCTCCTCATAGAGCAGCGGCGTCACCGTTTTGTCCTCGAC
>NZ_JAPDCD010000102.1:0-2694 GCF_027705695.1 Aeromonas sp. QDB62
GGGGTCGTTTGCGGGAGGGGGCGGAATCCTACGCTAAGGCTTTGGCCAGCGATATTCTCCGGTGAGATTGATGTGTTCCCATCCGAGCGGCGAAACATGGGCCAAGAGATCGGGCGATAGCAGCTTTCCATCGCGTTTCTGGTTTGCAACGACCTCGCCGAGCTTCATGGTGTTCCAGAAGATGATGATGGCGGCGAGCAGATTCATGCCGGCGATGCGGTAATGCTGGCCTTCGGCGGAACGGTCGCGGATTTCACCGCGGCGGTGGAAGCTGATTGCCCGCTTCAGCGCATGATGAGCTTCGCCTTTGTTGAGCCCGATCTGGGCACGCCGTTGGAGTTCGGCATCCAGAATCCAGTCGATCATGAACAGGGTGCGCTCGACGCGACCGACTTCCCGCAGGGCTGTCGCGAGCTCGTTCTGCCGCGGATAGGAGGCGAGTTTCCGCAGAATCTGGCTTGGCGCGACGGTCCCGGCAGCAATGGTGGCGGCGATGCGCAGGATGTCGGGCCAATTGCGCTCGATCATGGCTTGGTTGACCTTTCCGCCGATCAACGCTCGCAGGTGCGCCGGGGCGGCCGACGGATTGAACGCGTAGAGCCGTTTGGATGGCAGGTCGCGGATGCGCGGAGCGAACCGGTAGCCGAGAATGGCACATGCGGCAAAGACGTGATCGGTGAAGCCGCCCGTGTCGGTGAACTGCTCGCGGATATGGCGTCCAGCATCGTTCATCAGCAGGCCATCGAGGATGTAAGGCGCTTCGCTTGCCGTTGCAGGAATCACCTGGGTTGCGAACGGCGCATATTGGTCGGAGACGTGGCTATAGGCTTTCAGGCCCGGGGTATTGCCATATTTCGCGTTGACCAGGTTCATGGCCTCACCTTGCTCTGTAGCGACGAAGAACTGTCCGTCGCTCGAAGCCGACGTGCCCATGCCCCAGAACCGGGCCATGGGTAACGCTGCCTGTGCCTCGACCACCATGGCCAGCGCCCGGTCATAGGCTTCGCCCTCGACATGCCACCGTCCAATGCGGATCAATTCCCAGAAGGTGTGGGTGTTTGTCGCATCCGCCATTTTGCGCAAGCCGAGGTTGATCCCTTCCGCCAAGATAACGTTCATTAGCCCGATCCGGTCAGCGCAGGGTGCTCCTGTGCGCAGATGGGTGAACGCTTCGGTGAAGCCGGTCGCCGCATCCACCTCCAGCAGGAGATCGGTGATGCGCGTGGGCGGGATCTGCTTGTAGAGATCGAGCACCAGATCTTCGGCGCCTGTCGGCGCGGCGGCTTCGAGTTTCTCGATATGCAGAACGCCGTTTTCAATCGACCCGCCCGGGATCGTGCCTGCGCGAGCGGCACGGCCAAGCTCGCGCAACCGCATGTCGAGGCGAGCTTGCCGGTCTGCCAGCCATTCCTCCGGCCGCAATGGCACAGCGAGACGACCGCCTTCCGCGATGGATTGTGCCGGAACGAGTGCGTGTTTCAGATCGCCATAGCGCCGGGACCTAGTAAGCCAGACATCTCCGGAGCGGAACGCATCGCGCAGATGGAACAGCACCGCGATCTCCCATAGGCGAGCGTCGCCAGCCCTCTGGGCCCGAAGGTGGCGATGCCATTTCGAGCTGGGCCGCAAGAAGCTGGTCATCGCGGCATCGTTCAAACCGGTACGAAGGGCCGTCACCGCTTCCAGAAGCGGCAGTGCAACGGGCGCAGCTCGCAGATCGAGCAGGCGCAACATGCGTGGAGCGTATCGGCGGAAGCGGTGATAACCGTCGAGCACATGATTGAGCGGATCGTCGGCCATGGTGGCGGTCAGCCTGGTTGCCATTGCAACAAGGGTTTTTAAGCCGTCCCACCCTGACCCACTCGCGATGACATCGCCCAGCGGCTGGCCATCATCCTGTGCATCGACCAGGGCGCCCCCGATCTCGGCGAAGGATTTCAGGGTGTCACGCACCACCCCCGCTTCGTCTGCGACCTTTGCATGGCAAATACGCTCCGAAGCACGGTAGAGACGGCCGACGATCCGGTCGTGGGTTTCGACCACTGCGTCGGCCAACATCGCCTGCCATTCCGAGACGCAAACAGCCAAGATCGCAAGCCGCCTGTCCTCCGGGAGATCGCGCATGCCGTCGGCATAATACCGTTCACCCTGCCTGCGCAGACGAGTCACCCGATGGGCAGGAACGCCGGCAAGCAGATCCTCGGGGAGATCGATGCGTTGCAGATATTCGAGCCGGTCGAGCAGCCGGTTGGCCGACGAAGAGTTCGAGCCAGGCTCGAACTGGCGCAGCCACACAAAACGGGTCACCCGATCATCAGCCGTCTCCTCGAGCAATGCCAGCAACTGTTCTCGGATCGACATAGGCAGCCGACTGGCGATCCTCGTCTCGATGCGTCGCTCGGCATCGACGAGAGCCGCGGCACAAAGCCGCTCGATCGTGGATGTCGCGGGAAGGACAGTGCGGGTGCGTCGGCACTCGGCTACGAAGCGACGGGCGATATCCTCGTTCGACACCGCCATCTCGGCTTCTCGGAACAACCATTCCTTCAGCTCGCTCGCACCACGTCCGGAGAAGGTGCGGAAGCCGTAGAGCCCCCGTAACTCGGCAAGATGCTCGTGCCGTGTTTCCTCGCGGGCAGCATAGTCTACGAGATCGTCGGCACCCAGGCCAAGCTGCGCTCCGATAAATTCGAT
>NZ_JAPDCD010000103.1:0-2627 GCF_027705695.1 Aeromonas sp. QDB62
TGCGTATTCCCACGCATGGCGATCGCTCAATAACATTCATGCCGATCACTCAATAACATCCATGCCGATCGCCCAATAACATCCCAGGCCGATCACTTTTTTCCTCTATGGGAAACCATGATCGGCATGAATGTTATTGATGACTTCTTCTCCCCGCTTCGTTAAACCCGCACTTTCCAACTGGACCCAAAAGAGGAAAGTGCATGTCTGCGAGGCCTATCACCGTGAGAAAACTCAAAGAAATCCTTCGTCTCAAATATCAGGCTCAACTGGCGCATCGTCAGATCGCCCTCAGCCTGCATATCTCATCCAGCACCGTCTCCTATTACCTCAATCGCGCTGCTCAGTTGGATATCACTACCTGGCCGCTCTGTGAGCGCTGGGATGATGTCACCCTGGAGCGTGCCTTCCTCAGCACCCGCGCGGTGTCCAAAACCCGCCACAAACCGCTCCCTGACTGGGCCGTGCTCCATCAGGAGCTCAAACAGCCCGGTCAAAAAGGGGTAACGCTGGAGCTACTGTGGCAGGAGTATGCCGAGCGCAATAACGGTGCCCACTACAGCTACAACCATTTCTGTCGGCTCTATAAGGAGTGGGCATCGGTGCTGCAACCGTCGATGCGCCAGACCCATATCGCGGGCGAAAAACTCTTTGTCGATTACTGTGGCCAGACCATGCCCATCGTGGATCCTCATACCGGTGAGATCCTCTATCGGGCCCAGGTCTTCGTCGCGGTGCTCGGGGCCTCCAACTACACCTTTGCTGAAGCCACCCGCTCCCAACAGCTTGAGGATTGGGTGATGAGCCACAAGCGGGCCTTTGAGTTTTTCGGCGGCGTCCCGCAACTGGTGGTGCCTGATTGCTTGAAGAGTGCGGTCAGCGTGGCACGCAATACTGACCCGGATCTCAATCCCACCTACCAGATGCTGGCCGCTCACTTCGGCACAGCGATCATGCCCGCCAGGCCGCGCAAGCCGAAAGATAAATCCAAGGCCGAGGTGGGGGTACAGATCGTCACCCGCTGGATCCTGGCGGTACTGCGCCATGAGACCTTCCATAGCCTGGCTCAGCTTAACCAACGGATATCCGGGTTACTGACCCGGCTCAATGAGAAACCCTTCCAGAAGCTGCCCGGTTGCCGCGCATCCATGTTTGCCGAGCTCGATGCGCCAGCACTCAAGCCCTTGCCAGCGTACCCCTACCAGTACACCAAAGTGGTGTCGGTGCTGGTCGGCAAGGATTACCACGTCGACCTGGAGAAGCACTATTACTCGGTCCCTTATGCCTTGCAGGGCAAGCGGCTGGAAGCCCATCTGGCGGAGCGTACGGTCACCCTGTATCACGCGGGTAAGGTCGTCGCTCAGCACCCACGCAGTCATCGCAAAGGCCAGCACAGCAGTCTGCCCGCCCATATGCCAGCGCATCACCAGGCACTGCTGGAGTGCTCACCTGAACGCCTACTGAGCTGGGCCGCGTCCATCGGGCCCTATACCACGCATTGGGTGGATAGTTTTATCCGCCAGGCAGCGCATCCGGCCCAAGCCGTGCGACCTTGTCAGGCCCTGCTGGGACAGAGCAAAAAGTATGGCAAGGCGCGGCTGGAGGCCGCCTGTCTACGTGGCTATCTGACCGGCGCCAACCGGCTGCACCACATCCGCAACATGCTCAAACACGGGCTGGAACAACAACCAGTTGCCACCTCACGCCAGGATCCGTTGCAAGACATCCATCATGACAATGTCCACGGCGAACACTACTTCCACTAATCCATCACTCAACAAGGAAAAGAGCATGCAATTACATCTCGATGAACAACTGAGCACCCTGCGTCTGGGCGGTGTGAAACAGGCGCTGAGTCAGCAACAGACACAGAGCGCGTTGTATCAGGACATGAGCTTTGAAGAGCGGCTGCAACTGCTGCTGAGTCATGAGCTGGTGCAACGGGAGCAGCGCAAAGTTAACCGGTTGGAGAAGCAAGCGCGGTTTCGATTGTCCGGTCAAATTGAGCAGCTGGACTACCGTGCCAGCCGGGGAATAAGCAAAGCGCAGATCCGCCAGCTACTGGAAGGGCAGTGGCTGGCTCATCAGCAAAACCTGCTGCTGACGGGGGCGGCAGGCTGTGGGAAGAGTTACCTGGCCTGTGCGTTGGGCCGCTATTTTATCCGGCAAGGCGTAGCGGTGCGCTACTACCGGCTGAAAACCCTGCTGGAAGAGATGAGACTGGCGCAGGCGGATGGCAGTTATCCGAAGCTGCTGGAGCAGGTGAATAATGTGGGCTTGCTGATCCTGGATGACTGGGGCATGGAGATGCTGGATGCGGCCGAGCGCAGTAATTTGCTGGAGATCATCGATACCCGTTACGGGAGGGTCTCGACAGTGGTTGCGAGCCAACTGCCGGTAGAGAAATGGTATGGGATGATCGGAGAGGCCACATTCGCAGAAGCGATCCTGGACCGGCTGATCCACAGAGCGGTACGAGTAGGTTTGACAGGTGAGTCGATGCGAAAACAGGGCATCAACTTGACCGATGCCGATCAGGCAGAGTAAAAGAAAGACGCAGTTCCTGCGGGTAGAAAAATGGTGATCGGCATGATGTTATTGGCTGATCGACATGATGTTATTAGCCA
>NZ_JAPDCD010000104.1:0-2463 GCF_027705695.1 Aeromonas sp. QDB62
ATAAATTAGAGCTGTTCAGCAGCCAGGAGACAATACGTGGGAAAAGAAAATAAAAAATTAAGGAATAGCAAAAATAATACTTTACGTGAGGAGCTGACAAGAGATCCTGATCTCATGCTGCTCATTGAAAGGGCCGTTATCAGGTGCATCAATGACGATATCGCTGTCACTATTAACGGTATAGCTAGAGATGTAAATATGGATACAGACATCGTTCGACAAATGCTGCCGAGTTTTACAGAGATCCGTGATCATCGAATCGAGCTACGCTGCACATATGAGGAAAAACGTCGTTGGGAGAAAAAGGCTAAAAATGCAAGCATCACTGTATCGAGGTTAGCATCTCAATCTCTCACAAAATTGAAAATCGTCATTTCTCCAGCAGAAACATTACGCGACACAATAAATAATCTTATTGCGCAACAGACCGGGTTTTATAACAATTTCAATCAGCTGGTAAAATGGTGTAACTCCCATAAGGGCGATGTAAATCTACTTTTTATTTTATGCGAACTCAGGGAACTAGAAAAACAACATAAAGAGCAGGTTGATAAAATCAACGAGATGTTATCACCACAATTAACACAGCCATCTCGGGTTATACGCCATGACAAAAGCGATACTGCGACCCCAGACACTACATGGTCACACTCAGGTGAGGATGACGAGGATGCAGTGGAGGTAAATCCAGCATTAATCGAGAGTGAGTATGAGGAGCATGAGCTATGGCGGTGATTAGATTTTTTGCAACCAATGGGCATCGCCAGACTAAGTCCAGCGCCCCAATAGATTACCTACTGGGTATCTACAGCGCTCTGACTCCGCAACAAAAAAATGAGCGTAGTACAATCGCTGATGCGATTAGGGTTGCTCGTGATAAAAATGACGCTCCATTGGTTCATCGGTTGAACCAACAACTGAGACTGATCCATGGTGTACAACGGACTCCACCACCTGAGCTGTTGGCTGGAAATCCACGAGACATCGCTTATGCAATCGAGATATCGCCACATAAATATAAATACACCAGCGGTGTCATTGCACATGCAATTGAGGACAACCAGGCGCTGAGCTCCAATCCTGATATTGCTCAGGAATTTCGTGCATTGATGGAGGAGCTGGTTTTTGCGGGATTACCCATAGAGGACAGGATGATCTTGTGGGTACAACATACGCATGAACAAAATCTGGAGAATCATTTCTTAATCCCACGGATTAATCTTCGCACTGGAAAATATTTCAACCCTCACCCACCAGGTGCGGAAGGAGATTTTAATGCGATCCGTGATTACCTCAACCTGAAACATAACCTCGCACGTCCAGATGATCCGCAACGCCAGAGGCTGACAGGAACAATACCACGGTACAGTAAAAATGCGGACTTGATTGCAGCGTTATCTGATGCGGTGCAGTTACGGGTAACTCAGGGTCAGTTATGTAACCGACAAGCTGTGATTGATTGGCTGGAGCAACCTCAGACTCGACAAATGTATGGTATTAGCGAAGTCGAGGCTAAAAAGGATTACATACGGATTGTGCCAGAGGGAAAGATCAAGGCTTTTCGGCTGAAAGGACCTTTATTTAGCCGTGCGTTTACCAGTATTGATGTGGTGAGACCGACGTTGACGATAACAACGCCTCCACAACCGTCGTTGGATGCACTCTGGCAGCAGATTGAGGAGCGGATAGCCAAACGCCGGGCCTTCAATCAGAGCCGCTATAACGTCACTGAGACGCTGCACCCAATGCCCTCTCCGAGGCCTGTGAGACGACCGACAGGTATGGCCGCAGTGATAACCCAGAGACATCGCAAACAGCCAACAAATGCTCTTTTTTGGCAACAGCAGATGCAGCTATATGCAGGTTACACACTGACCCCAATTAACCCTGAGGGAACCCTAACAGTAGACACCGAAAAGGCATTAATTCAACTGCTGATGAAAATTTTGAGCGCTATTTTAGCATTACTAGGAGTGAATCATGAATTTAGAGAAACAATTATTAGAGTTGCTCAGTTTTATCAACACCGAGCAGATGAGCTCGATAGCAACACTCAGGGAGCAGGTTCAATCGCAGCATGTCACACAGCAGCAGATAATGAACGACCATCAGGTCTTGCTGACCATGGTGCAGCATTTGAACACGCATACCAGCGACAGCAACGTCTCTGCCGAGAACTCCATTCATCAGATGAGCGTTTCGCTCGAACAGTTGCAGGAGCAGGTTCAGACCTTGAGCGGCTCCATAGAGAGTACGCAGAGGTCGGTGAGACTGCTACTCGAGGTCTTAGAATCATAATGGAAACCCTATATTAGCAGCCAAAAAAATTGCACGTTTCAGGATGAGGCCTGGAGCGTATGCATTAAAATCTCAGCACGAGCACTCTGGCCAGAGGACTGCACGTCATGAAATGGATTCAGATCTTTCTTTGTAAAATATTCTGAATGGCGTTTGTTTTTTATA
>NZ_JAPDCD010000105.1:0-2374 GCF_027705695.1 Aeromonas sp. QDB62
ACCAATCAACAGGTTTCGGATTTTTACACATCAGGAGGATCGGTCAATGGATCCTTAACTGATCGGCATTAGGCCTTTGGCCCCTTTTTACTATGAAGATCGGGAGCCTGCAGGTGCGGCTCGTGTGATGCGGGCAGGCTGGGTATCACGGCATCATGGTAATGGATATATCGGGTTATGGCTCAGGCTCCGCGCACGATTGATCATCAGTTGGCTTACTCCATGTTCCCCATCTGGCTGGGGGCTATCCTGCTGCTATTGTTCCTGCTGGCATGGGCCCAGATCCCGGCGGCCACCCGGATTGAAGAGCAGCGCATGAAGGATCACCTGCTGCGAGTTAGCCGGGTGGTGCAGTCCGATGTTGCTGCTCTGGATGCATTCAGTCGGGATTGGGGCATCTGGGATGATAGCCACCGCTTTATAGGCAACAGGAACAGGATGTACATCGAATCCAATCTGTTCAACGACATGCCAATGCGGGATTTTAGCCTCAACCTGATGAGCTTTATGGATCTTGGCGGCCACGAGATCTGGACTCGTACCCTGCTGCCCGATGCGCCCGGGATCAATCCTGATCAGTTTCCCTATTTTCTCGACGAGCTGAAAAAGCAGTTAAGAGGAGCGTCTATGGCGCAGGGAGGGGCCAACCTGCATGGCATTCGAGCCTCCCAGTGGGGGCCATTGATGTACTCCTGGCAGCCGATCAGAAACAGTGACGGCTCTGCGCCGTTCAACGGTTTTTTGCTGGTGATGCGTTGGCTCGACACCGCTTATCTCGAGCAGGTATCGCAGCGAACCGAACTGCCACTGGCGATCTCCCATACCAATCTGGATGTCACCGCCTCCTTCAAACCGTTGAAATCGCAAATGACCTATCGCCTGATTGACCTGGGGCTGGATCGGCTGAGGGGAGAGGTGCGGCTGCTCAACAGCGATAACCTGCCGGTGTTAACGCTGGTCATCGAGGAGGAGCGCAAAGTATTGGGCAGTGTGCTGGAAGGGGCGCTCTGGACCTTTGTGGGCATGCTGTTCATCAGTTTTATCTGCATCATGATCGCCATGTACCGACTCAACAGTATTGTGCTTACCCCGTTGCAGCAGCTGGTTTCAGCGTTGCAGCGTTTTGGCGATCGGCCAGATGCCAATTTGATCCCGTTTATCGACAGCAGTGCCGAAATGGCGACCTTGAGTGGCAAGTTCAGGGAGATGGCCAGCAAGGTCAGCCAGCAACACGATGCGTTGCTGGAGCGATCCTGTCAGATGGAGATGGCGGCGTTCACCGATCCCTTGACCCGTTGCTTCAATCGCCGTTATTTGGATGGCTGGTTGCAGGCTAACGGAGCCAAGCCTTGTTTGCTGTTGCTGCTGGATCTCGATCATTTCAAACGGATAAATGATCGATTTGGTCATGACATCGGGGATCTGGTGTTGAAGCAACTGGCTGAACTGCTGCGCAAGCTGGTGGTGAGTGAATCAGAACCGATTATCCGGCTGGGGGGAGAGGAGTTTTTACTGTTGTTGCAGGTGGATAACGAACAGGAGTTGGCGCTGCGAGCCGAATACCTCAGGCTGCGTGTTGCCCAGCACCGCTTTGGCTTCGAAGACAGGCCGCTATGGTTGACGGTGTCGTTGGGATACTGTCGCTATCCGTTGCATCCTGAATGTCCGGATTCATTCTGGAGCCACAGTTTCAAGCTGGCTGATATGGCGCTCTATCAGGCCAAGCTGGGAGGGCGCAATCGGTGGTGCGGGTATGGCGGTTCCCCGTCTCCTGGCGATGTGATGGGGCAGACCCCGGAACAGCTTGTCGAAGGGGCGGTTCTCACACGATACTCATCTGCAAGCCTTGATTAACCGTGTTTTACCAGGACCAGATAGGCCAGCGCGACAATAAAACCGAGTAGGATAAAGAGAAAGGATCCGATTCCCCACACGGCCGCGAGAAAGGCCCCCACCTTTTGCCATCTCGACTCATTCTTCATAAATAAACCATTACTTCCCAATAACTTGCGTGGCGCAAAAATACGCTGATTTACCCATCTTAACAACAATTAATCGCTGTCCTACATGGTTGTAAGGCGTCATTGATATGCACCTTTTGGCGTTGGGTGCGGGCGGCGCTGGTATCCAGGAATGGGCATGGCGGCGTGTTATCTGGGGTGAGCGACAAGATTGGGATGGCGCGCAAAGATGTCACAGCAATCGATTTATTTCTGTGCAACTTTTGCTTCAGGTCAATAACTTTGCATTTACAAGGGCATATAGTCAGCGGGCTTACAGCATCAAATGAAAACAAAACCTGATTACCCATGATTAGCAGTCAGTTACCACGAACTATACTGATCTTACGTACAGTTATCGAGGTGCGAGATCA
>NZ_JAPDCD010000106.1:0-2281 GCF_027705695.1 Aeromonas sp. QDB62
CGGGGTGACGTGAGCGCGTTAAGGATCAGGGTGTTCACGTTGGCCGGAATGGCTGTTCAACTTCGCCGGAATACGCACCGGCTGGAATGACGACTATCGGGCTCAGTTATTCTTTGGTTAAAATATCAACAAAGTGTGCTCCCGCCCTGGGGCTTTAATGGCTATATCTTGATGACAAAAAGTAAAAACAAAAGCATTATTTATGAGTTTTACCCGAGTGATATCAAGCACAATAACGTTATATGCACGCGCTTTGATTTTTTAGAAAAGCCTAATTCAGACAGTAAATTGTCATGGCTGCAAAAACGGTTAGTTGATTATATTTCTGAAGCGACTGGTTTTGAGCGGGTGATTTATTATCAGTTTATGCACAATGGCGATGGTGAAGTAATTCATGAGTCAGTGTCATCATCACATATTGGCTCTTACATTGGATTACGCTTTCCAGCCAGTGATATTCCACGCATTGCTCGCGATCTCTATGTCTTAAACCCTTGGCGTTATATTTATAATGCACCCGATATAACCACGCCAGTTGTCGGTATTACCCCTTCTGCGCCTGATTTAACCTATGCCTCGTTGCGCAGTGTCTCGCCGGTGCATGTTGTGTATATGGGAAATATGGGGGTGAATACCTCAATCTCTTTTCCTGTGATATTACATGGTGAATTGGCGGCGTTAATTACCTGTCACCATTCAACGCCACATTATATTGAGCTACCAATGTTGGAAGAAATTAGCTCACATGTTCAACATTATTCGATGATGCAGTCATCGTATCTAGCGCAAAAAAAAATAAATTTACTCGATGGGCTTGGTCGTTGGAAAGCCGACACGCGCATTAAATTATTTAAAATGATTGATGACACAAACCAATGGGCGGAATTAGCCATTTGGTTAATGGATTCTTTTTCAGCATCCGGCATTATGTTCTGTGTGAATGATAATTATTGGGGCTATGGCGCGATTCCCAATGAAGAAGCCTTTGCCGTTCTTGATGACTATTTTGTGCACTCAAAAATACAGATTTGGAGCGAGCACGCCTTATCGAAATCATTTAAATCGATTCTGTTATCACCGCTCGCTGGCGTATTAGGCGTCACGGGAATGGCGGACGCAAAGTGTCATGTTCGCCTGCTGTTATTTCGCAATGAGCACATTGAAAGTATTTCATGGGGTGGCAACCCGAATAAACCAACGAATTCGCACGATGGCGCTATTGGTATTTCGCCACGCATTTCATTTGAAAAATGGGTTGAAAAAACAGTCGGTAAATCGAAAGTGTGGAGTCAAAAGAACCAGCTCCAAGCCCTTAAGTTACGAGAACTATTATTAGAGGTTGAGCGATATGTCCAACAATCTGGAACAATTTAGACAAGGTTTAAAAAAAGCCCATGCTGATTTGGAAATGGAGCCGCCGTTTCGTGCGGTATCCGGCCATACGGTGACTATGGCGGATGTAAAAAACTTTCTCTCTATTTTGCATCGTTTTTATCAAGCCGCCGATAACCACATCATTCATTCCCCCTTTGCGATTGATGGGCTCTATCAGCGCCGCGCTGATCTATTGGCTGAAGATATTAAAAACATCGGCGGCGAGCCCGTGTTTACGGGGGCGTGTGATGTGGCTATGCCTGCCATTGATAGCGAAGCGCAGTGGTTGGGTGTGGTTTATACCATCGAAGGCTCTGCGGCGGGTGGGCGTTATCTGTTGCGGCATTTACGACATCAATTGCAAGAGAACCTTGGGGCCTGCACCTCGTTCTTTACGACGATTTCGGCAAGTTATGAAACGCATTGGCCGAAAGTCATCGCTGCTTTTAATGAAAAAGTGAACACTGATAGCGATGTTGAACACGCGATCTCTGCTGGGGTGAGCGTTTTTGACGATTTGGTGCTGATCTCAAAACGCTTACCTGTGTAACGGGCCTTTTCACGGGTTTCCTCGATACAGATCTTTCCTTAATACTGCTATCTCCTCGATCTTTCCCTGCATGTTGGCATTGGTTATGGCCAACATGTTGGATCGGCGTGCCACACAACGTTGAGCCACTTCACAAAGCTGACATTGTAACAGTTCACTGGGACTACGTTGACAACAACAACTCTTGCTGAATTGGATAAACTGTCTTTTCTATGCAGGCTTTCACGATGGTCCGTAACCATTCCTGAGGACAACGTTTCAGTCGCTTCGCTGTCTCCACTCAGGGCGGGATCGCACTTTGTTAATGAAATTTGAACAGGCAGATCGTCTGTGATCTAATCGCGTCTCCATGCAGGA
>NZ_JAPDCD010000107.1:0-2095 GCF_027705695.1 Aeromonas sp. QDB62
GACATTGAGCTTGGTGTTAGTGAGCAGGCGATCCACCTGTTTAACCGCATGTTTACGTTCGAGACCGTTGGCCAAGGTGTCACCGCCGATGTAAAAATGACCCACTAACGCCGGAGTAAAGTTGACCCACCTGGGCCAAGATCGTGGCTTTTGAGCCACGCCCATGTTGACCCAGGAGTTATCAGTGGAAATCAGAGTGTTGGCCCGTCAGGGCATGAGTATCCGGGCTATCGCCTAGCAATTGCGGGTGTCCCGTAACACGGTTCGCAAGTATCTGCGCAACCCGGGCCTGCCAATCTATCCCAACCGAGCAGCCCGACCAACCAAGCTCGATCCTTTTAAACCCTATCTGCAAGCGCGTATCCAGGCAGCGAAGCCACACTGGATCCCGGCGACGGTTCTGCTCAGGGAACTGCGAGAGCATGGTTACACTGGCGGGCTCTCCCAGCTCAAGGCCTGGTTATCGCCTCTGCGCCATGACGCCTCTGGCACCATCGTCCGTTTTGAAACGGCCCCCGGTAAACAGATGCAGGTCGATTTCACCATTATCCGCCGCGGCAATCGGCCTCTAAAGGCCTTTGTTGCTACCCTGGGATTTAGCCGCGCCAGCTATGTCCGTTTCTTCGATCACGAACGTAATGATGCCTGGTTGACCGGACTGCGTGAGGCTTGTCATTTCTTCGGTGGGGTCCCGCAGGAGGTGCTATTTGATAATGCCAGCACCATCATCCGCGAACGGGATGCCTACGGTGAAGGTGACCATCGTTGGCACCCGGCCCTGCTCGCCTTGGCCGAAGAGTTCGGTTTTCGCCCCCGCGTCTGCCGTCCCTACCGGGCCCAGACCAAAGGCAAGGTCGAGCGCTTCAACGGCTACCTCAAACGCAGTTTTGTCACCCCACTGGCAGCCACCCTCAAGCAGGCAGGACTGGCGCTAGATGTGTCAACCGCCAATGCCCATATCGGCCCCTGGTTGCAAGACATCGCCAACCAGCGTAGCCATGGCACTACCGGTGAAGTCCCGGCTATCCGATTGCAACAAGAGCTGCCTCATTTTCTACCCCTGCCACAGGCGCTACCCGTTAGTCACGGCACCACGGCCACTGCGCGCCCCATGCCGCTGGAGAGCTTGCAGCATCCGCTATCGGTATACCAAGACCTGCTGGAGGTGAACGTATGAACTTGCAGCATGAACGCCTGATGGCCCTGAGTCAGGCGCTGCGCTTGGAAGGGATTGCTGCCCAGTGGTCAACACTAGCTCAGAAGGCGGCCAACGAGGAGGCGAGCTTCGCCGATTATCTGGAGTGGTTGCTGCACGCAGAGCAGACCTTGAGGACCGAGCGCACCCGCCAGACCTTGCTCAAATTGGCCACGTTACCCGTGGTCAAAACGCTGGAGCAGTACGACTTCGGCTTTGCCAGTGGCGCACCTCGCAGCCAGTTGCAGGAGTTGGCCAGCCTGGCTTTTATAGAGCGTAGCGAAAACATAGTGCTGCTGGGCCCAAGCGGAGTGGGCAAGACGCATCTTGCCATCGCACTGGCCTATCGGGCTCTGATGGCTGGCATCAAGACCAGATTTATCAGCGCAGCAGACCTGATGTTGCAGCTGCAAGCAGCTCAACGACAGGAGCGGCTTAATGCCTACTTCAGCCGTGTCGTGATGGGGCCGCGTTTACTGGTGATCGATGAGATAGGCTACTTGCCGTTTGGGCGTGAGGAAGCAAACCTGTTTTTCAATGTGATCGCCAAACGTTATGAGAAAGGGAGCCTGATCTTGACGAGCAATCTGCCCTTTAGCCAGTGGGCCAGCACCTTTGCCGATGATCAGACACTGACGGCAGCTATGCTCGATAGACTGTTACATCATGCACACATCGTTCAGATCAGCGGTGAAAGCTATCGTTTGAAAGAGAAACGCAAAGCGGGGGCCACACCCCAAACCAATTAACCCCATGTCCGGGTGGATCACTTTTCAATCGGCGAAATTAGCCAGAGTGGATCAGTTTTCGGTCGGCGTTGACACCAAGGAGAGGCCACTACCGATGGCGTGGATGGCCAGTGAACCTGACTCGATAACCCCGAGGGTAGCATTGGCGAGG
>NZ_JAPDCD010000108.1:0-1913 GCF_027705695.1 Aeromonas sp. QDB62
ATTTGATGTGAAAGGATTTTATAAGGTATTTAAGAGAGATTGACTATTCTAAGTTTCATTTCAACTACTTCATGTAGTGTCATCAAGCATGCTCGATAAAAGCTATTTTGTCAGCAGCAATCGTCAAGCACACAAATATCTTTCTCCTATGCATTTTGCGGACCTACCCGTTGAGGTGTTGTTATAGCGCCGCAGGTGGCTCAATAATCGACTTTATGCAGGCACAGCATAGTCGGTAGCACCTTAAGTTAAAGGTTAGCCAGCGTGCGTTGCCGCATGCAATTGCATGCGGCATCTATTCCATTAGTTCAAGCCTACCTACCTATTTCATTGCAATAACATCAACGTCAGTCGGCAAGAGAGTAGTCCATAATGCGGAGATTAATACCGCGTGCAGGTATATATGAAAATATTAGAAAAATTATTATTAGGTTCATCTTCAATTATCTGTTGAATCATCTTAATAAGCCTGATAGCCTGTTGCTGAAATAGATTGCAGGGTGTTTTATGGATGAGGAATATAATAAAAAACTAATGATGGCCACTCAGTTATTCAAAGATAGGGCATCAGGGAAAGTACTGCCGGATGGTGAAATGAATTCAGACAGTATATTTATCCTTAGCCCTACAGAACGGCGAGCCTGCTGCCGTGACATAGTGCCTGGAAACCGGCGGTTCCCGTTGAGCTCAAAGAAGCATGCCTGCTCAAAAATACACATAGCAGCCCTATTTCGTATTGAGTTAATTGATTTTGAGAGTGAGTTTAGGAAAATTAATCGCCGCAAGAACATAAAACTAACCCAGCTCAAAGGAGGTGCTAACAGGGAATAAGTGTCACCTGCCACACACGAAGTTTTAATTTATTTAATTAAACACACAGGCGTTTCTATTTTTACGTCTGGAGCCTATTCACATCTTCCCTTGAAGGGAAATGGAGTAAATAATGAAAATTTTTGACGATCTTTTTAGGCGTATTGAAAAGCACAACGGCACTCGTTCAAGCGCTTTGCTTGCTCAAGCGATGGCATCTGCTTGCAGCGATCGCTACACTGTCTCATTAGCGTCGGTCTGTGCAGTTTTGGATTCTCAGAGTAAAGAGGTGTTTGACCGCCTGGTTCGGATTGCTCAGGAGCCCGATTTCTCCAATGCCGACCAGGACCGGGCCCTTGATAAGCTACGTGCTCTCGGTTTTATCGACTGAGTGAGGATCCTGATTACCCATTAATGATAGTCACATGGATCGATACTTTTATACACAGTTAGTTATACAGGACCTTAAGAGGATATAGCATTTAACATCCTTCTAAGGTCCTGTTCTGCATTAATTTCCTTCGCCTAATTCGACGAGCATTTTTGCCAAGGAAACAACGGGCTATGCCAGCCAACCCCTTATTTTATTCGGCGCACGATGCGCGACCACGGGCAATAACGGGAACCTTCACTTCCGCTATTTTCGTCGCTTTCAAGGTCGATATGCGGCGTTATTACCCAAATCAGCTATCTGGACGTAACTTCCCCAGTCCCAGGTGACAGTTACACTTGGGGCTGCCTAACGGGCAGACCAAGAGCGCACAGTTTGTTCATGGCACACACATAACCCATGACTTCACCTACTTGCCCGTTATATTTGCGCAGACTCAGCTTCTCTGTCATCAGCTGCTTGAACCGGCCTTGTTGAACAAATCCGGGAACTATCTGGTGACTCGATGATCTGACCTCCTAAATAACTGATCCCAATAGTGCTACACCTTCGCTGTGCCATAGCCATTCCCCGGGAAAGGAGACACTGTGTTCATGAAGTGTTTCACTCGGGCCAGCAGACTGGCCATTCCTCTGCATTGATGATTGCGCGTGATGGTTTCATGTAACTTGTGCCACAGCCGTTCTATGTGATTAACCCAAGGGCTGTAAAC
>NZ_JAPDCD010000109.1:0-1840 GCF_027705695.1 Aeromonas sp. QDB62
ATGATCTCGCACCTCGATAACTGTACGTAAGATCAGTATAGTTCGTGGTAACTGACTGCTAATCATGGGTAATCAGGAAAGAGAATCGTTTTTTTTAAAAGAGAATCGTTTTTTGTTTTTTGCTCAGCAAGCTGAGCAGCATTAGCCAGCCTTTGAGAGAATGATGATTAGGATTAATGGAATTAATTCTCATTTACACTTATGTGCCAATTAACTGTACTGTCGTTGTATTTTCATCCAATAAAAATATCGCGAAGCACTAAAAAATCTTAAAGCGAAGCGCAACATCAACAAAATACGAATAAAAAGCGAAGCGTTAGGCGCGTTGCGAAGCATAAACGCGCCAAATGTTGAGGTGTATTAGAGCGTATTTTTATTGTTTTTGGTCTTATTTCGTTTTATCTCTGCATTTCTAAGAGCTCTCGTTGTTGCATGTGAATAATGTTCCTCAATCATCTTAACACTATTCCCAACGTGCATCGCAATATGAGCAAGAGGAACCTCATTAATTATTTCATTTGTTATGTATGTATGCCTGAAACCATAAAGTGTACCTTTTACACTGTTTTCATTTGCAAATTTCTTCCAAATCTCAGGTGGCCTATTTAAAGGGAAAATATTACCATCACCACCACTCTCTCTTGCGTCAGTAAAGTTTTTAAAACCCGCTAATTTAGCGATTGGTATTAATACTTCTTTTATTACTCGGCTGTCTGTTTTTGTATTCCCTTTTGCAATTAATACTTCCCTTCCGACTTTTTTAGTTTCTTTTAGCTTGCCTTTATTTATTCTGCAATAGTAATCTACATAACCATTTTCATCACGACGAATAATGTCGTTCCATGTTATTCCTGTTGCTTCCTCACCAGTTCTTACGCCAGTCAAATAAAGGAATTTACAATATAAAAAAAGTATCTTTTTGTTTTTATCATCTGTATCTGCATTACACCAGTTAGAAAGTTTATTAAAAATTAGTTCAATTTCATCTGTCTCCCAGTACTCAATTTTGGCTGTTTTCTTCGCATCAACCTTATTCTTCATATCAGGTAAAAATGAAATCAATCCCTGCTCTTTAGCTTCACTCAAAATCCTTTTCAATAGAATATGAACAGTATTTTTAAAAGTTTTACTGGGTGCTAGCGATGTTTTTATATCATCAATGTCTTTAAGGGGGGGCAGCTCTTTTCCTGCTTGAAAATCTAATAGATCCTTTGCCTCTCTTGCTGCAACAAGTCCTTTGACATATTGCCTCCAGAATAATCTGATTGATCTTTCGTTAACATCTTGAATTGCCATCCCACCAAAATATGGAATTAGATGGTTTCTTATCACACTAACGTAGTAACCATCATTAGCTTTTTTTCGATCTTTATAGAGCTCAATTATTTCATTTGCTATCGTTTTAAAAATTACGTTCTTTTTAATTTGGATACCATTGGACAACTTGTTATCGAGCGTAAATGCGATCTTATATGCCATTACCTTAGCTTCATTTAAATCAGCTGTTTTAGTACTTTGACGATAATCAGATATGCCATTGTTGGGTTGATGAACGCGACAGTACCACTTGGAGCTCTGTTTTTGTTTGTATAGCGAGATCCCGTTGCCAAGAGTGACACGACCATCGGGCGTGGATTGATCCCCTTTAGTTGTACGTTCAGAGACCATCCTCTCGATCATCTGCTCTAATTCTTCCCGAGATTGCAGACTCAAGAACTCAGACAAACCAGCCATAACTGCTCCCATTGATACCTATGCAACTCGTAACTGTTCACCCAGATGGCATTGACAGGAAAAAGTGAGACGATCATCCCTTGATCCACTGTTGCCCCTTGCCTGA
>NZ_JAPDCD010000110.1:0-1760 GCF_027705695.1 Aeromonas sp. QDB62
TCACATGGAAGATCAGATCCTGGAAAACGGGAAAGGTTCCGTTCAAGATGCCACTTGTGTATAAGAGTCAGGCACTGTACACTGCCAACATATACTGTGCATCTGTAGATCTGATGTACTGACAGTATATTACAGTAGGTAGACCTATGATTTCGAGCCATCTCATCTTTGATGACAGGAGCAGTGTTTGCACTCTTGGTAGCGTGGTTGTCGCTCGCTCGACAAACAAGAGCTCGCCTAGAATCCCCCTAGTTTTATTCGACCATTCTAGCAAAAAGCCATTCCGCAGTTAACTTGTTTGTCATTCATGAACTAACCTCATATCATCAAGTCTCCCAGTTTTTGCATCTGGATGTTTCACGATGGTCAGAGTCATTTTTCAAGCCAAGGTACATACCTCCGTTGACTCAGGCGGGTGGGTCGAAGTCCCACATTTATGCTTGCAACACTGCGTTATAGAGGACTTTAAGGCTCACCCTCGCTGGAGAAGATCCATCTCATCTTTAGAGCTGGATGAGATTCTCGAACAGCACACCACTAGGTTGTTTGGGGAGGCCAGGCGATTAGATCTGAACACTGTGCCTGAAGGTGTCTCTGTAGATGTGTTCGGGGCTTTGGCTATTGTTACTATAAATTTGATGCAGTGTGACACATACCATTGAAAATATAATATATTCAGACACTCATGGCTTTAAAGCTCAGGCCATCGTCTTCATCGTAGACAAACCTTAACGTTCAGATTGTATGAACGGTAGTAAGTAGTTATCGAGCAAGTCATCCTGAGGGGGCTCGTTCAGGTTCGAGGAGGGTGATCACAATGCTGGGCTCATTTAAAGCTTTCTGGTATGGTTAGCCCATCAGATTTTTTCAGACAGGATGTCGGTGTAATGAGTGATAAAATCCAGTGGAAAACATGGTCATTGATTTCCCGCATGCGTCTTGGGTTGGTTCTGCTTTTTGTCCCCATATTAATTCTTGGGGCTATTTATTACTATCATATGACCATCACTCTTCAACGTGATTTACAGAAACAATTAGTATCCAAGAATGATCAACTTCATAATGTTTTGATTAAGCCATATCTTGATACCCTCACAACACAGTTTGAACTTATCTATCGCAAGGTTGATTATAAAGACTTTATAAATAATAAGATCACGCATCAATATGAATACTTACACGACTGGCGGCGTTATTAGGAAACTGCTGGGCTACAATACATCTATGTTGGTACAGAGCATCGACAATTGCTTGTTCATCCTGAATGGCAACCAGACTCAAATTTTAACCCGCGCATAAGACCATGGTATCAACTTGCCGTTAAAAATAAAGGTAAGATGGTTTGGACTGAACCATATTACGACTACATTTACGGAACGCTATCCCTCTCATTAGCTAAAACAATTGAAGACCCGACAGGGAAGTTAGTTGGTGTCTTTTCAATTGATACATTACTTCAACCTATATCAAAGTGGCTTAATCATAAGCAAGATGCTGGGTATCAGATGTTGGTGAATGGGGCTGGTAAGATGCTAGTTCATCCTGATAAAGAACTAATGTTTACTCCCATGAAAAATATGACCTGGCTTTCAAAGTTCACAAAAGAAAAAGGCGTATTCCATGATAAAGAATCTGAGATGTTTGTGGCATATAACAAAGTCGATGGTCAAGACTGGATCTTGGTGCGTATTCCCACGCATGGCGATCGCTCAATAACATTCATGCCGATCACTCAATAACATCCATGCCGATCGCCCAAT
>NZ_JAPDCD010000111.1:0-1694 GCF_027705695.1 Aeromonas sp. QDB62
CGGGCGAGCGGCAAGATCACCATCAAAGCCGACTCGGATCCGGTGACCGATGTACGACTGACCCTCTCCGGTCAGGTGATGGATGCCAGCGGCAAGCCCATTACCCACAATGGTGAAGACTTGACCTGGAAAGCGGTAGGAACGGATGGTCACACCTTCCAGGCGGTGACCAGTGGCGGTCTGGTAGTGATGACGGTGTCCATCCCGACCGTGCCCGCCACCATCGCCGCTCACACTAGCGCGACTATCGATTATCAGGTCACTGTGCATACCAACCTGGATCACGGGGCAGATGACAAACTCAACCTGACCTTGCCGGTCAAGGTGACCGACAGCGACGGCAGTCAGAGCCAGGGTTCCACCACCATCACGGTGACGGATAGCCTTGACCCCGAACTCGGTCTGGACAAGGGCGTTTCGCTGCAGGAGGGGGGCAACCAGAGCATCGATGGTCAGCTACCGGTGACGGTGGGGAGCGATCGTCTGGTCTCCCTCAACTTTGAGACCAACCAACCGACGTTGGTGGGGCTCACCAGCCAGGGCAAGGCGACGACCTATGAGGTTCAAGATAACCAGCTGATCGTCAAGGATTGGCAGGGCAAGCCGATCCTCACCGTCACCATCGGGCTGGATGGCAAATACAACGTTTCCCTGACCGGTGTGTTTGACGAGCCGGAGGCGACCAACAGCCTCAACCTCGGCCTGAAGGTACAAGGCCGCGATTTTGACGGGGACAAGAGCAACCTCGGCACCCTCAATATCACCATTACCGACGGCGCCTTGCCGCAGGTAAGCCCTGTCTCCCTCACGCTCACCGAAGATATCAACTGGCAGCAGGGTCAGACCCTTAACGGGGAGCTGGCCATCACCGCGGGCAGCGATCCGCTGGCCAGCATCACCTTCGATGCCAATCAGCCGGGGCTGCAAGGGTTCACCTCGGGCAAGCAGGCCGTGACCATCACGGTGGCCGATCATCATATCGAGGGGCATACCCCCGATGGCACGCTGGTGTTTGAGCTGACCCTCGGTAACGATGGCAAATACAGTTTTACCCTCCATCAACCGCTGGATCAGGGCAGTGCCAACAGCCTGCTCAAGGCGGGCTTTACCCTGCTCGACAGCGATGGCGACAAGGTTGCCTCCACCATGACCGTGGCGGTGGGGGATGGTGCTAATCCGACCATCTCCGCCGTGACTGGCACCACCATCACCGAGATGGCACAAGGGGAGGTAGCTGCGGTCAGCTCCATGAGTTTCTCGGTCGCGCACGGCAGCGATGCCCTCGACCCCAACTCCCTCGCTTTTGACATCGCCGCTATCCAGAGCACCCTGACCGGACTCACCAGCCACGGTAACCCGGTCACTTTCGCCGTTGATCCCGCAACCGGCCAGCTGGTCGGAACCGCCGGTGGGCAGGTGGTGCTGCGCGCCGAGCTGAGCCTGGTCGATAACAACGGCAACTGGAGCGTCACCGCCAAGGTCACCCTGAGCGGCGAGCTGGATCACAAGGGGAGTGAATCCCTCAACCTGCCGCTGGCCGTCACGCTGGCTGACAAGGATGGCGATCGCATTGGTACCACGCTGCCGCTCACCATCGTGGACGGCAAGGCGCCGAGCTTTATCCCGGGCACCGGTGTGATCCTGGATGAGGGGAACCTCACCGGCAGCAACAGCCTGAGCCAAACCGGTCACTT
>NZ_JAPDCD010000112.1:0-1530 GCF_027705695.1 Aeromonas sp. QDB62
GTAACCGTTCACCGGGACGGTGTTGACAGCACCAACTCCTCCGGGAACGGGTAGTCGGTTTTCTCGATGCAGGACCTGACAACTGCCCTCAGCCACTCCTGCGGGCAGCGGCCCAATCGCTTGGCCGTCTCCACCAACGATAGGATACGCTGCCTGAACTGCTCGCCTCGATGCGACCAGACGCCATAGCTTCCCTTGCGCCACAGCACATAGCCACGCAGCGCCCGCTCCGCTTCATTGTTGGTCAGCGCTATCTCGTCGTTTTCCATAAAACGCCATAGCATCTCATCGTCCTTGAGCAGTAACTGGCAGCGCCCACGGTAGCGCTTGGAACACAGTACACTGCCCCGCTCCAGCTGCCTTCGCCAGCTTTGCCGACATCGCTGCAACCTTCGCTGGTACTGCTCCCGGCTTAAGCAGCCTTGTTCATAGCCATGCCGGGTTCTGAACACCGTGTCAGCCAGCAGTACCAGCCGGGCTCCGATAGGCTGGTTGACGGCGTCGCTACTCTCGGCAATCGCCGCCACGTTGCGCAGCACATGCGCCCAGCACAGTTGGCGCTGGGCGCTGTCGATGAAGCGGTATCCCGCATACTGGTCGGTCACCAGCACCCCATCAAGCTCACTGCCCAGCAACCGCTTCGCTGCCTCCTGACCGCGGCCAAACGCCGTCATGAAGCAGACCGCGACCTTGCTCAGGGCCAGCCACATCCAGCGTCGCTCACCGCCCCGCTGGTGCCGGGTTTCATCGGCATGGATGATGGCGGCAGACTGCACTTGCTGTTTGATGGCTTGGTGGGTCGGGGTGAGCATGGCGCTGACCCGGCCTTGCGCTTCACTGATGGCGCCTCGGCTAAAGCTCAAACCGAAGTGCTGCTTGAGCTGCTGCTGTATCTTGCTGATGCTCTGGTGGAACTGACCACTCTGCAAAGCGATATAGCTCAGCAGATTAGCCCCCATCTGGCTGTGGCTCACCGTATCGGGCAGGGCTGCTTCACTGGTGGTGACGCACCCACGGCAGGTGCCCCGATACAGCTGATGCTCTGTCACCACATAGCTGACCTCGGGCAGGTCAAACACCTGATGAACCCGGTAGGGCTTGTCATGGGACACCACCTGCTCACCACAGCAGGCGCACTGCCGGGCAGGATAGTGTGGTATTGCCGTCAGTCGGTCGTCCTCAGGATGACGTTCACGCCGCTGCCCCTTGTGGCCAGGCTGGGCACCACGAGCCTTGCCGGAAGCGGGGCGCTTGCGCGCAGGCGGGGTCCCCGAGCCATCAGTGGAGGGGGGCTTGGAGGAGTTATTGCTGTTTTGGTTGAGGCGGTCTTCAAGCTCGGCGATGCGCGCCATCAGCTTGTAAATCAGCTCGTTGGCTTGCTCGAGGGTCAGCGGCAGGCCGGGTGGTGGCGTAATGGGTTTGCTCATGACGTGATGGTGCCAAGCTGGCGGGATCAGGCAAGGGGCAACAGTGGATCAAGGGATGATCGTCTCACTTTTTCCTGTCAATGCCATCTGGGTGAACAGTTAC
>NZ_JAPDCD010000113.1:0-1522 GCF_027705695.1 Aeromonas sp. QDB62
GCAAAGTAAACTGGATGGCTTTCTTGCCGCCAAGGATCTGATGGCGCAGGGGATCAAGATCTGATCAAGAGACAGGCGTAGCGAAGCTCAACAAGCGAGCATGATTACGCCAACCAGAGCGGGATAAACAAGGATGTGGCGAAGCCGTAAACAGATTGACAGGCATATATCACAGTAAACGTTGGGCTTCACTTCATTCAGCACCAACCTACCATTTTTAGCCCAACATACGAGGTGCGACGGCAGGATGCATTCACTAGTGAGGTAAATCGACTTAAATAAATTACTCCAACGTTGTAGTTTTGAGCAGTTTATCACTGGTTACTAAAAATATTTCTGGCATACTATTTATATCGTAAGTAAAAATACTCATTATTATTTTCACTTACGAAATGGATAGATAACATACTGGTCTATATTGCATAGCTTATTATGTACATAACACGATGAGAGTATAGATGTATTCAATATTAATTGGGTCGTATGCTAGAGGTGATTACAACAATAATTCTGATTGTGATGTTGTACTCATAAATAGTAGTGAGGCTAGCGTTGATAAAGACCTTTTACCTATTAAAAAAAAGGAACTGGTGAATTTCATCTCATACGATAGTACTCAATTTAATTCTCTGTATGAGAGTGGAAGCTTGTTTATATATCATATTCTTTATGAAGGTATTGTTATAGACGGAAGGCAAGATTATTTCAATGAATTGAAAAAGAACTTTCATGTTCAAAAGCGATTTAATAATGAGCTAGGAAAAATTTACACGACAACTCAGCTTTTAGCCGAGGTAGATATCTTTGGGGGAAAACACCTAACCCCACTTGTTAATGCTTTCACAGAGTTAAAGAACGCTTGCATATTCTACCTTGCCCATCACAGCATATATGAATTCAATAAGGAAAAATGCTTTGACAGAGCATTAACTCTGCTCGGCCATAGTACCTCAATCAAGAAAATAAAGTTGTTTTATGACTATTCCATCCGTAATATTGATCTCGATCTTCCCTTCAATCCAAATGATATAAAAGAAAGCTCCGCCTTATTATTAGAAACCAATAGAATTTTAAGAGATATTTATCATGCCTGTAGCTAAACCTATTCTTTTGAAAATACACTTATTATTTCATGAATATAATGTCGCTGACAATAATGAAGAATTTGCAAAGATCCACAGAAAAGAAATTAAGATCATCGTTGATAGCCTTTTTGAGCAAATCATTGAATCCCTATTAGGGGAGAAGCCAAGAAATGCTATGACTGCAAGAGTTATGATAAATAATCATGACCTATCCAACAGTACTGACGCAGATAAAAAACTATTAGGTGCATTAAAAAATTTACTCTCTCAATATCATTGCTTAGACTCCAAAGCATATATAGATCACACTAATTCAATTGTTGATTTTGTATCCAATGAGTTGTATGAGTTAAGCCTATCCCCAGGGCAAGATCGCGAACGTTTTTTAAGCAGGGCACGAGGATTTGACCGACCGAACAGGGTGTGATCTTATACTC
>NZ_JAPDCD010000114.1:0-1417 GCF_027705695.1 Aeromonas sp. QDB62
ATCGGCTCGAGCGCGAAAAGGACATTCTAAAAAATGTATGGTCTGCTCCTTATCTGCAAGCTTGAGCTGATTTCCAGAAGTCGTTTGCGTCAATGTATCCGGCCTGTCTGTGAGCTGTTTTCCGGCTCTGGCCTTGATGGGATCCGCACGTCGTCGTCCTAATAAAGCTACCAGTCATGAGAGACTGCTTTTTTAGCCAGGCTGCAACGTCGTGGGGTGAACGCTTCTGTCATCTGTTTTTGGCTCGCAAAACCGGGTATGAGTTCTATCAGTTAGACGGCTGAACTTGTGTTGGGATACGGTTGGTAATCCATGCCGGATGTCAGCACTTTCCAGCAAATTCGCATTATCTTGTTGGCCAGGGCGATAAGGACCACATGGTGGTGATGGCCGACCTCTAGCCTGGCGACCCATTCGCCTAACGATGATTTGTCACGCTTCATGTGAATTTTTAGCGCTTTGGCGCCTTGAATAACCATTTGCCTTAAATAGCTATTGCCACGCTTACTGATCCCGCCGAGCGAAGATTTGCCGCCCGTTGAGTATTGCCTGGGAACCAGCCCCAACCAGGCTGACAGGTCGCGGGCTTTCTTGAATTGTGAGCCATTGCCAATCGCGGCAATCAACGCGGTTGAGACAATCGGTCCAATGCCGGGGACGGTACTGATTTTTTGGCACAAACCTGATGCGCTTGAGGCTTGTCCGAGCATGAGGCTCATGTCATCAATCTGAATATCCAGCTGTTGCCACCGTTCTCTCAGGCGTAATACCAGGGCACGGATAAAGTCAGGCAAGCCATTCTCGGCATCTTCAAGGATCGTCGGCAGAGAGCGCTCGAAGACTTTTCTGCCGACTGGCACGGTGAGCCCATATTCCAGCAGCAACGCTCGCATCTGATTGACAGTAGCGGTACGTTCGACGATGAAACGCTGACGGACGCGATGAGTCGCCTGCAATGCCAGTTGCTCATGAGATTTCAACGGGACACAGCGCATAGTGCCTCTGCTACCAGCCTCGGCAATGGCGGTAGCATCGTTGAAGTCATTCTTGTTTGATTTGAGGTAGGGCTTCACAAATTGGGCAGGGATAATCTTGGGTTCGAACCCCGCCTGTTGAAACAGGCGCCCCCAGTATTGTGAACCAGGACATGCCTCGAAGGCGACCCGACAGGGTGGGGTCGTGCTAATGAACTGTTTCAGTTGTGAACGCGTGAGCTTTTGCTTGGTCAATACATGCCCCATGCGATCCATCGCCACCAGGTGAAACCAATTTTTGCCTAAATCGATCCCGTAAATGTAAATCTGCGCTTGAGTCATGATGAGCCTCCTTGATGCTGGCTACAGCATAGCGGGGTGGGTGGAGCAGACCATCCCATTAGGCTACGGCTCTCTTGATGACGGACGAGTTCACACGTACG
>NZ_JAPDCD010000115.1:0-1408 GCF_027705695.1 Aeromonas sp. QDB62
AAAGTAAACTGGATGGCTTTCTTGCCGCCAAGGATCTGATGGCGCAGGGGATCAAGATCTGATCAAGAGACAGGTTTAAGGCGCTAATGCATCAGCATTTGCCGAAATGGTCAGAGTATCGGCGAACGCTGAATCGTTCGCCGTTGGCGTTTGATAAGTGGGGGTATTAGATTCAAACGTCAGTTAATTCGAGCGAGGATGTACCATATCAAACTAACTAAAAGATTTCCCACTTTTCCCAGTGTCAAAATCAGTTTTAGCTCTTACCTTGTTGCAACCTTTCAAACTTCGCATGCACCCGGTTTGGGAAAAGGTCGGTGTAGATTTGCCATAGGATGTTGATATTCCTGTGGCCTGTGACCTGGGCGACTTCGTCAATGACAAAACCGGCTTCGAATAAACGGCAGGCGCCTTCGCGGCGCAGGTCGTGCCAGCGTAAATCTTCAATGCCAAGCTCTTTTCTGACCCGCTGAAAACCTGCGGTAACGCTTTTGCCGTTGTAGGGAAAGATCAGCTCATCTGTTTTAGGCTGGCGTTGTAAGATCTCCCAGGCTTCGCCCAATAACGGCACCAACATATGGTTACCGGCTTTTTTCCTTGGGTCTTTGCGGTCTTCTACCATCACGGCTTTGTTTTTTTCATCAACGCCAGACCATTTGATTTTGCACACTTCGCTGATCCGCATACAGCTTAAAATGGCAAAGTTGAGTATTTCGGTGAAAGGGATTTTGGCCGTGACATGCTCCTGGCGTTTTTCTAAACCCTTGATGATGCGCTCTAACTCGTCGCTCACTGGCCGTCTGGTGCGTTTTTGTGCCTTACCTACCAGTTTTAGATCATTGAGGATCTTACGGCCTTCGGTAATCAGTTTGTTGTCGACAGCAATATTAAACACCGGCTTGGCTGCAGCAAACACAGAACTCAGGTAGCTAATATCATGTGCAATAGTGGCCGCTGAAGCTCCGGCTTTGCGTCTGGCCTGGCAATGGTCGACCAAATCTTTGATAGTCAGCTCATCGGCCTGAATCGCGGCCAGATCACAGTCTGCCACTAAGTTCAGGCAATAGGCTTTGGTGCGGCCTATGGTTGGGGCTATTGCTGAGTGGTTGCGGTACATCGCAATCAACTCACGGATCGTTGGCACCGGCTCCACTGCGCCAGGGATGCCATCACGCTCGATCATGGTTACCATCTGCATGCCCCAGCTCTTCGCGTCTGACTGTCTGCCAAAGGTGCGCGATTCGCGGTATACTACCGCCTCGCCTTTATGTTCCCGGACGGTACAGCGATAGCGTAATTCGCCTTTGCTGGTTTTGCGTTTTTCAATGGTATCGCGAATTCAGATAATAACTGCAACACCCATGGTGCATAGGAGAGAAGAGGCCAACTGCCGGTTCTGGTACGCTTC
>NZ_JAPDCD010000116.1:0-1349 GCF_027705695.1 Aeromonas sp. QDB62
CAATGCTCTCAACTTTAGCTTATAGCCCTTGTGAACCCTATGGGAAACGGGTAAAATGGCGTTCGTTAAGTCATTGATAAATAGACAATATGAACTCGAATACTCGACCACGAGTCGCTGCTGTCCGAGTTCGCTGACTTTCTGCTCGACCCCGCGCTGGCCGAGCAGGTACGTCTTCGGCCTGGGGCCTTCACCCGCGATCGCAAGCTCACCCTGCCGCGCCTGGCGGCCATGATGATCTCGGGCATGTGCGCGAGCGTTCAAGCCGAACTCGACGCCTTTTTCGGTCGCCTGCATGCGGTGCCCGGGCGGATCCGCGAGGTCAGCGCACAGGCCTTCAGCAAGGCCCGCCAGGGGTTTTCGGGCCGGCTGTTCGAATTGGCCAGTGCGCACCTGCTGCACCTGGCGCGCCCGCACATAGAGGCGGCACGCTGGAATGGCCGCCGCGTGGTGGCGGCTGATGCGTCGCGCCTGCGTGTGTCGACACGCAAGACGGCCGCACTGACGGCGGACCACTACGCGTTTGCCTTGTTTCTGCCGGGCACCGAACTCACGCTGCACGCCAGTCTGCATCCGGCCGACGGCTCGGAGCGGCAGATGCTGTTCGAGGCGCTCGACGCACTCGATCCGGCGCAGGATCTGCTCGTGCTCGACCGAGGTTACGTCGGCAACACCATGGCGGCGACGCTGGCGCAACACGGCATGGCCTTCTGTCTGCGCGTCGATGCCAGCGGCTGGCGTTGCGTCGCCGACTTCCGACGCTCGAACGAGGCCGAGCGCGTGGTCACACTGTCGCCGCCCACCGCACGCGATGCCAGCACGTTCGATCTGGCCCGCACCGCCACCACCGTGCGCCTGATCCGCAACATCGCTCCGAACGGCCAGATCCGCGTCCTGATGACCAACCTGCTCGATGCCCAGTCGTATCCGGCCGCGCAGTTCAGCGCGCTCTATCACCAGCGCTGGCGCGTCGAGGAGGCCTTCAAGCGCATCAAGCATCGTCTGCGCCTCGAGGCCACGACGGGGTTGAACTACCTCGCCCTGCAGCAGGACTTCGCCGCCAAGATCCTGGCCGACAACCTGTGCGCACTGCTCAGCGGCAGCGGCACCGACGACGCCATCCAGACCGGCTCCCGCCCGAATCGCACCTACGCATTCGGCGCACTCAAGCCCATCCTCGCCGGGTGCCTGCTCGGCATCGCTCAGGCATGGGCGGCATTGCCCGATACCCTGGCCGCCATGGGCCGCAGTCGATGCCGCATCCAGCCAGGCAGAAGCTACCCACGACCGCCCCGAAGCAAGCCACATTTGCATATGTCCTATAAGGGAGCGTTAAGTTGAGAGCATTG
>NZ_JAPDCD010000117.1:0-1331 GCF_027705695.1 Aeromonas sp. QDB62
TAACTTTGTTTTAGGGCGACTGCCCTGCTGCGTAACATCGTTGCTGCTCCATAACATCAAACATCGACCCACGGCGTAACGCGCTTGCTGCTTGGATGCCCGAGGCATAGACTGTACAAAAAAACAGTCATAACAAGCCATGAAAACCGCCACTGCGCCGTTACCACCGCTGCGTTCGGTCAAGGTTCTGGACCAGTTGCGTGAGCGCATACGCTACTTGCATTACAGCTTACGAACCGAACAGGCTTATGTCCACTGGGTTCGTGCCTTCATCCGTTTCCACGGTGTGCGTCACCCGGCAACCTTGGGCAGCAGCGAAGTCGAGGCATTTCTGTCCTGGCTGGCGAACGAGCGCAAGGTTTCGGTCTCCACGCATCGTCAGGCATTGGCGGCCTTGCTGTTCTTCTACGGCAAGGTGCTGTGCACGGATCTGCCCTGGCTTCAGGAGATCGGAAGACCTCGGCCGTCGCGGCGCTTGCCGGTGGTGCTGACCCCGGATGAAGTGGTTCGCATCCTCGGTTTTCTGGAAGGCGAGCATCGTTTGTTCGCCCAGCTTCTGTATGGAACGGGCATGCGGATCAGTGAGGGTTTGCAACTGCGGGTCAAGGATCTGGATT
This sequence comes from Aeromonas sp. QDB62, assembly GCF_027705695.1. Lineage (NCBI taxonomy): Bacteria > Pseudomonadati > Pseudomonadota > Gammaproteobacteria > Aeromonadales > Aeromonadaceae > Aeromonas > Aeromonas sp. QDB62. Next base: position 618 of record NZ_JAPDCD010000117.1, read on the forward strand.
TCGATCACGGCACGATCATCGTGCGGGAGGGCAAGGGCTCCAAGGATCGGGCCTTGATGTTACCCGAGAGCTTGGCACCCAGCCTGCGCGAGCAGCTGTCGCGTGCACGGGCATGGTGGCTGAAGGACCAGGCCGAGGGCCGCAGCGGCGTTGCGCTTCCCGACGCCCTTGAGCGGAAGTATCCGCGCGCCGGGCATTCCTGGCCGTGGTTCTGGGTTTTTGCGCAGCACACGCATTCGACCGATCCACGGAGCGGTGTCGTGCGTCGCCATCACATGTATGACCAGACCTTTCAGCGCGCCTTCAAACGTGCCGTAGAACAAGCAGGCATCACGAAGCCCGCCACACCGCACACCCTCCGCCACTCGTTCGCGACGGCCTTGCTCCGCAGCGGTTACGACATTCGAACCGTGCAGGATCTGCTCGGCCATTCCGACGTCTCTACGACGATGATTTACACGCATGTGCTGAAAGTTGGCGGTGCCGGAGTGCGCTCACCGCTTGATGCGCTGCCGCCCCTCACTAGTGAGAGGTAGGGCAGCGCAAGTCAATCCTGGCGGATTCACTACCCCTGCGCGAAGGCCATCGGTGCCGCATCGAACGGCCGGTTGCGGAAAGTCCTCCCTGCGTCCGCTGATGGCCGGCAGCAGCCCGTCGTTGCCTGATGGATCCAACCCCTCCGCTGCTATAGTGCAGTCGGCTTCTGACGTTCAG
>NZ_JAPDCD010000118.1:0-1256 GCF_027705695.1 Aeromonas sp. QDB62
CAGGGCAAGATCGCGAACGTTTTTTAAGCAGGGCACGAGGATTTGACCGACCGAACAGGGTGTGATCTTATACTCTCTTTTACGGGAGTTTCGTCATGAACCATCAAGCGGCATTTACCCAATTCTTCTCCGAACTTGAAGACCCTCGTCAGACAACCAAAATCGCGTACCCCTTCTTCGATGTGGTTTTTCTCACCGTCTGTGCTGCTATTGGTGGAGCTCAAGGTTGGGAAGATATCGAGCTTTTCGGCGAGGCACATCTGGAATGGTTTCAGCGTAATGGATTGTTTCATAACGGATTACCTGTTCACGACACCATAGCCAGGATCATCTCCCGTATTCAACCGGAGCAATTCCAGAACGCCTTCGTCCGCTGGATGCAAGCAACATCAGAACGTACCGATGGTGAGCTGATTGCCATTGACGGCAAGACCTTACGCAGCTCTTACGACCGAGACAGTCGTCAGTCTACCATTCATATGGTCAGTGCCTTTGCCGCTGAGAATCGTCTGGTGCTCGGGCAAGTCAAAACAGATGAGAAATCTAACGAAATCACCGCCATTCCTGAATTACTGGCACTCCTCGATATAAAAGGCTGCCTGGTATCCATCGATGCCATGGGCTGCCAGACTGGAATAGCCTCAACCATAGTCAAGGGCGGTGGCGACTACTTGCTGGCGGTAAAAGGTAACCAGCCCACACTGCATAATGCAGTACGCGCAGCTCTGGCCGAGTCGACCAAGAAGCCGCTGAGTGAAGAAACGCTCAGTGTCGAGAAAGAGCACGGTCGCATCGATGGCCGCGAGTACCATGTGTTACCAGCCGGAGCACTATCAGAGCAATTTCCAGAGTGGAAATCGCTGAAGACTGTCGGTGTCGCAATATCCTATCGAATTGAAAATATGGAAAAATTTTCGATGGAGTATCGCTACTACATCAGCTCGGCTGAACTGACACCAGAGCAGTTTGCTTCAGCGGTACGAGGGCACTGGGCAATTGAAAATAGCCTGCACTGGGTTCTGGATGTCGTGATGAATGAGGATGCCTGCCAGATATATCGAGGTGATGCCCCTCAAATATTGGCCTGTGCACGACACATGGCGCAAAACATGCTGCGAGCCGAAACCAGCCGTAAGGCAAGCTTGCGGAAGAAGCAGCAATTTGCGGGCATGAGCAGCCCATATCTGGAAAAGGTATTGGATTCAGGGCTGGCTGAATTGAAGTCAATTTAACAATATGTTCACGCTCTCGCCCTG
>NZ_JAPDCD010000119.1:0-1215 GCF_027705695.1 Aeromonas sp. QDB62
CTCCTGCATGGAGACGCGATTAGATCACAGACGATCTGCCTGTTCAAATTTCATTAACAAAGTGCGATCCCGCCCTGGTTGCATACCGTGGACAGGGATGGAGAAACCCTATTGGGCTCCGCTGATATCCAGTCCCTTGCGGATCTGGGTAACGCATATGCGGTGATCAAAGAGATCCGCCCGCTTCCCTTTAGTCGAGATACGATTATGCAGCTCGTCATGGCAACGCTCATTCCGTTCACGCCGCTGCTTTTCACGCTATTTTCGTTCGAGGTGATACTTGATCGCTTCATCGGTATTGTTTTCTAAGCTTGATGAGCATTCATGCTTCTGCCAAGCAGGAGGCTCGGTCTCTCATTTGTTCATTTTTATAAGAAGGAAGTGAGAATATACACATAAATATAAATTTAAAAAATAAGAATGTTTATCATTGCTTTTTATTATCTCGCGAGTTCTTAACTCTTCAACTGGCATTGTGCCAGACAAGTCATATCATGCCTGGCCCGCTCTAAAACGTGTTAAAGGGACGAGGTAATTTCAATCTATCGTGCCAGTGAGGTCGGCAATGGATTGCCGAAATAATGTGATGAACCCCGAAAGCCGATTAAAAATGTCACGCTATATCGGCTAATCATTTATGTTTAGCTTGATGTGGTATGACTTTTTCTCAATTCCTTATAAAGAAGCATGCGAGCGGAAACATATAGAGTTAGAGATAACAAGCATAAGGCACATGGAGATTGTGATGGAAAAATATGGAAAAATGTTGCTTTTTATCATGGCTGCACCGCTCTGGAGTATCGATTGTGCTGCTACCGATGAGGCGGTATCGGCTGATGAATTGGCAAAAAAGCTGGCAAATCCTGTTGCATCACTCATCAGTGTGCCTGTGCAGTATAACTATGATGAGTTAGGGGGCGTAAATACCGGGGCGAGTGTGAGTCGAGTGCTCATTCAGCCGGTGATCCCTTTTTCCCTCAATGATGACTGGAATCTGATCTCCCGGACTATTTTTCAAGGTGTGGAACAACATGGTTTTCAACAAGAGGTATTAAATACATCAGGGGCAGGCGATACCACCGCGAGTCAGTATTTCTCTCCTAAAAATCCTACCGAGGATGGTTGGATTTGGGGGGTTGGCCCTTAACCATCCCCTCATATGAGCGAGGCGTGGCGCGGCTTCTGAGGTATGATCGCCATCCTTGACCAGCTAAT
>NZ_JAPDCD010000120.1:0-1202 GCF_027705695.1 Aeromonas sp. QDB62
GCTGCTGGGTAAGGCTGGAGACAGTGTCGGTCTAGAGAGAACGATCAAGGTCAATACCAGCAAGAGCCGAACCTATTGGCGTTGTTGATCAAATCCGTCGCTGGATGGCCGTTCCCCAACCCGTTGATACCACTCAATTCACTGGCTGGCGAACAGGCATACCAAGCCCTATCAGCTTGTTCATCACCTTCACGCCAGCCAGGATTTCGCCCACCTGGGCGTTGTAGTTCCGCAGGCTCAGCGTTGGCCCGATGAGTTGCTTGAACCGGTACATGGCGGTCTCGGCTATCGAGCGCTGGTGATAGCCGGAGTCTTGCTTCCATTGCTTCAGTTCACCGGCCTTGAGCGCCGTCACCGCCTCGTTGCGGGGATGGCCTTCCTCCCACGGTGCCGCATTTTTTCTCGGCGGTATGGTGGCTTTCGCCCCCTTCTTCTTCAGTAGCGCATGACAGGCCTTGGTGTCATACGCACTATCGGCGCTGACCTGTTTTATCTTGCGTCGTAAGGGGTTGAGCAACGTCGGTAACACCTCGTTATCCGCCACCGTCTCCAGGCTGACTTCGGCAGCGATGACCGCATGGGTTGTGGCATCCACCGCCAAGTGGAGCTTGCGCCACACTCGTCGCTTCTCCTTGCCGTGTTTGCGAATTTTCCATTCGCCTTCGCCATAGACCTTGAGGCCGGTGGCATCAATGACCAAGTGAGCCACCGGGCCTTGGCTGGGGACGCGGTACTTGATGTCGACGGTCTTGGCGCGCTTGCTGATACAGCTATAGTCCGGCGACTGCAAAGGCACCGCCATCAGTTGGAACAACGAGTTAATGAAGCCTTCTAGCGCCCGCAGCGGCAACTTGAACAAGCCTTTTAGCATCAGGGCAGTCTCAATGGCGGTGTCACTGTAGTGGAAACCTCTCCCTCGGCGGCCATGGTGGACCAGGCAATGCCACTGCTTAATGGCTTGTTCGTCCATCCAGATGGTCAACGAACCGCGTTGCACCAAGGCTTGGTTGTACTGCTGCCAGTTGCTGATCTTGTGCTTGGACTTGCCCATCTGATGCTCTCGGAGACTGCGCTACAGGATCAGATCACCGAGATGACAGATAGTTCCCCGATTTGAGCAACAAGGCCGAACCTATTCGTTCTTTCGGCAAGGGGTCATCTATTACCAGTTGCTACCTAAAATGAAAGAAGCCAATGCGGTC
>NZ_JAPDCD010000122.1:0-1136 GCF_027705695.1 Aeromonas sp. QDB62
AATAGAATGTTAGCTTGGGGGGTTAGTGAGGGGCGGATTGCCAGTGAGCAAAAACCGATTTGGTTGTTGGACGAACTGATTGAGCAGGGTGATCAGTGGATCATCAATGGCGCCCCCAAATCTGGTAAATCGCTGGTCGCAACGCAGCTCGCATTGGCTATCGCCAGTGGAGGACAGTTCCTCAACTGGAGGAATCGAAATCCAGCACGAGTGTTGTATATGGATTTTGAGCTAAAAGATCGGTTGTTTTGGAAACGCTTTTTAACCATGACAGCACATAATAATGTGACTGACCAAACAATTGAGCGGAATTTTTTCCGGTGTGGTGATTTCCAGACAACGGATGTATTGGATCCTGTAGAGGCGAAAAAAATGATCTCCATCGTGAATGAGATCCAGCCTGACCTGATTATTTGGGATGTACTAGCCAGGATGCATACGGCGGCGGAAAATGATAATAGCATGATGGGCCAGGTGATGCGGTCCATCAGAAAAATAAGTCAACCCGCAGCCCACATTGTTGTGCATCATGCAAGAAAATCCTCGCCAGGAGCGGAGGGTTACAACGCAGGCGCTGCTGGTATCAGGGGGGCATCATCCATTCATGGTGAGGCTGATGGCGTTATGTCACTAGCATTACGGGATGGGCAGGGGGCTAAATTCAGCCTCAGGTTTAGTTCGAGAGCGGTTGAAACTCCTGATGAGATTTTATTAAACCGAACAGAACATCTGATATTCGTCAGCGCGAATGATAGTGATAACAACACATTATTAACTTCCCTGAAAAAAGCTCTGAGTGGGCATACCTCAGTATCAGCAGCCGAGTTAGTGAACTCCTTTTGTGCGGAATTTTCCATACAGGAACGGCAGGCAAAAAACTATATCAGAAAATGCGTCGCAAATGCTTGGGTTCGGCGGGAGAGGAGGCCGGATAAAACGTATGAGTATATCGCCACAGATTTACTCACTGATGTGTCAGCCTAAGCACACAATATCTACCATCTGGATGCAAGCATGCAATGAACCTCTATCTATAAATAGATTGCATCCAGAATTACCCCCCTTACATATCCCCCTTTCATGCACAAGAGCGCCTAGTGCTGATTTTAGACATTGCATTTAAAATGCATTATGAT
>NZ_JAPDCD010000123.1:0-1092 GCF_027705695.1 Aeromonas sp. QDB62
CGCGAATTCAACTTCGAAGTGCAATTCCCGATTAAAAATCAGGCTGCTTTCAGAAGTTCGTCAAAAACCACCTGTGGCTGTTTAAATCCCAAGCATTTGCGCGGCCTGAAGTTCAGCCGCTTTTCGACGGCTGACAGTGCCTCTGCTGTCACCACACTCAAATCACTGCCTTTGGGCACATATTGCCGCAGCAGACCATTGCTATTCTCATTCTGTCCCCGTTCCCATGCACTGTATGGATGCGCAAAGTACACCTGCGCTTCCAGCTCTGCTGCAACACGTTCATGTTCGACAAACTCGCTACCATTGTCAGCTGTGATGGTATGGACATGTGCCTGGTAGGGTTTCAGCATGCTGATAATGGTGTCCGCCACCGCGCTGGCTGTTTTGCTGGGAACGTATTGAACCAGGTAGAGCCGGCTCTTACGCTCCAACAGACTCACTATTGCACCGCTGCCTTGCTTACCCAACACGGTATCGACTTCCCAATCTCCCACACGGCTCCGCTCATTGACTATCGCAGGGCGTTCATCAATCGATACCGGATTGGGAATGACACTGCGTTTGCTGTTCTTACCCTTGCGATAGCGTTTGTGACCCTGACGCAGATGCCGGTATAGCGTGCCACCGTTGGCCTTGTCGCGTGCCACATAGCGGTATATCCACTCGTGGCTAACCGGGCAGTTAATCATGTCTCCAACGCCACTGATTTGCTCGGGACTCCAGTCCGCGACCAGCGCCATGCAAACAAAGTCGATGGTATCAGACGGGACAGTACGCTTCTGACTCGTCAGCCGTCGTGCCGTGGCAAGTTGGTGAGCCTGCTGCGGCTGATAGGCCTGCCCAGCACAATTACGACGAAGCTCACGACTGATAGTCGATGGATGAACCCCGAGCTGTTTGGCAATGCGGGCCTGTGACAGGCCATGGTCACGGAGGCAGGCAATCTGGTATCGTAGCCCCTCGGTCAACTGCTGGTATTTCATGGTGTATCGCTTTGTTTCTTTGGCGAGAAGAAGCGTACCCTAACTGGTAGTTGACCGCCTCTCTCCTATGCACCATGGGCATTGCACTTATTATCTGAATTCACGA
>NZ_JAPDCD010000124.1:0-1088 GCF_027705695.1 Aeromonas sp. QDB62
CGCGAATTCAGATAATAACTGCAACACCCATGGTGCATAGGAGAGAAGAGGCCAACTGCCGGTTCTGGTACGCTTCTTCTCGCCAAAGAAACAAAGCGGAACACCATGAGATACCATCAGTTGACCGAAGGACAACGATACCAGATCGCCTGCCTTCATGACCATGGCTTGAGCCAAGCAATGATTGCCCGCAAGGTGGGTGTGCATCCATCCACCATTAGTCGCGAACTCCGTCGCAACCGGTGTGCGCAAGGTTATCAACCAGCAGAGGCTCATCAATCGGCCACCCTGCGACGATGTTCCAGCAGCAAATATCGTGTCCCGGAAGATACCCTTATTTTCGTGACCATGGCGTTGGCCGCAGACTGGAGTCCGGAGCAGATAAGCTCGGTCTGCAGGCGCATTGGTTGCCCTGTCAGTCATGAGTGGATCTACCGCTATGTGGCGCAGGATAAGGCCAACGGTGGCAAGCTGTTCCGTCACTTGCGGCAAGGCCACAAACGTTACCGTAAGGGACAGAATGCCAAGCGCTGCGTGATCCCCAACCCGGTATCGATCGATGAGCGCCCAGCGATAGTCGACTCTCGTAGCCGATTGGGTGACTGGGAGGTGGATACCGTTTCGGGCAAACAAGGTAGTGGTGCCATCGTGACACTGGCCGAGCGTAAGAGCCGACTCTACCTAGTGCAGTATGTGCCTGCCAAGACGGCAGCTGCAGTGGCCGATGCCATCATCTGCATGCTAGAGCCCTACAAGGCACATGTTCATACAATCACCGCGGACAATGGCAGTGAATTTGTGGAACATGAGCGAGTAGCCAAGGTGCTAAATGCCCAGTTTTACTTCGCGCATCCATACAGCGCGTGGGAGCGAGGTCTGAACGAGAACAGCAATGGCTTGTTGCGGCAGTATGTGCCCAAGGGCAGCGACCTGAGCCAGCTCAGCCCGGATGAGTTGTCGGCCTTCGAGCGGCGACTCAACCTTAGACCGCGCAAATGTTTGGATTTCAGGCAACCGCAGATCGTGTTTGATGAACTACGACAGGTTGCTTGATTTGGCGGGTGTTGCACTTCGGAGTTGAATTCGCG
>NZ_JAPDCD010000125.1:0-1028 GCF_027705695.1 Aeromonas sp. QDB62
AAAGACGCAGTTCCTGCGGGTAGAAAAATGGTGATCGGCATGATGTTATTGGCTGATCGACATGATGTTATTAGCCACTTGGTTAGTGTCGTTCCAGAATCTACATTACAAGGTGTCATTGAGAGTGTGTCGCTTAATGTTCAAGGTATCATCGCACTGACCTGCATTTTTTATCTCTTGCTAGCTTTGGCTTGGTCTAAATATTTTCAAAAAATGCTCAATGAGCTATCAAATGTTATTCGGTCAAGTCGTAACAATTCATTAAAATCACCTAAGAATAGAATGGTTGAGTTATCACATGTGTATGACGAAGTGGCAAAATCGACACATGAATTATCAGAAGCTCGCTTACAGGCTAATGTTGACCAACTGACAGGTTTATACAACCGTAGATTTTTTGACATAAAGCTATCTCAGCTATTAAAAAAGCAAGAACCATTTTATTTAGCACTGTTAGATTTAGATGACTTTAAAAAAGTGAACGATACGTTCGGACACCAAACTGGTGACTCTGTATTAAAAAGAGTAGCGAAACTTGGAAATTCAATTTTTTATGAGCATGGCTGGTTCTGTCGATATGGTGGAGAAGAATTAGCTGTATTGTTTGAAGTGGGCTCAGGGAACTTAGCGATATCTTTACTGGAGGCATTAAGGCATGGTGTTGAGCATCTGGACTGGCGTGAAGATGCTCTTCGAGTAACACTCAGTGGTGGGGTTGCTGTTAGTAAAAAAGATATTAGTGCAAAAGAGCTTATAAATGCAGCTGACATTCAGGTTTACAACGCTAAACGCGATGGTAAGAATCGAATTTACGAGTGCATATCAATAACTACTGTTCATGACACCATGTAGCGTGAATCCCATATGATTGATATATATGCAAGAAATAAATTGAAGTTTTACTATTCAGTGCCTTAGGCACTAATTTAACCAGTTATTGTAAGGGTATCTCCCAGGGCAAGATCGCGAACGTTTTTTAAGCAGGGCACGAGGATTTGACCGACCGAACAGGGTGTGATCTTATACTC
>NZ_JAPDCD010000126.1:0-958 GCF_027705695.1 Aeromonas sp. QDB62
CAGGGCGGGATCGCACTTTGTTAATGAAATTTGAACAGGCAGATCGTCTGTGATCTAATCGCGTCTCCATGCAGGAGGCACGCGCTATGACGTTGATTGAACACCTTACCCTTGTCGAAGAAACTCGCTCTGAGATCAATCGTAAACATAACCTGGTTGATGTCATGTTCCTTGTCATCAGTGCCATCATGAGTGGTGCCGAGGGCTGGAATGACATCGAAACCTATGGCGATTCAAAGATCGATTGGCTCCGTCAGCATCGCCCCTTTGCCAACGGCATCCCGCGGCGTCACACGGTTGCCCGCATTCTGCGCTGCATTGTCATCGATACCTTGCTTGAAGCGTTGCTGTGCTGGGTCAATGAACAGCGCACTCATCAGGGCAAACCCATCATTGCCTTTGATGGCAAGGTGTTACGCGGCTCCTTTCGGGGAAATGCCAAGGATGCGCTTCAGTTGGTCACGGCTTACGATACCGAAAATGGGCTGGTGTTAAGCCAGAAAGCAACCCCTAACAAGAAGGGGGAAATCGAAACCGTCAAAGATATGCTGGACATTCTTGAGCTAAAAGGAGCCGTTGTCACACTCGATGCGTTGCATTGTCAGCGTGAGACACTGGAGAAAATCAGCGAGAAGAAGGCTCATGTAGTGGTACAGGTCAAGAATAATCAACCGAAGCTGTATCAAGCGGTTCAATCGCAATTCCAGTCACTGTTTGACGCCCAGAAAGAGAAGATTGTCGTCGAGCACAAAGAGAGTGGACATGGCCGCCAGGAAGAGCGTTATGTGTTTCAATTAAAAGCCAAATTACCGCCAGAGTTGACGGAGAAATGGCCGACAATCCGCAGCATCATTGCCGTTGAGCGTCACCGCAGCGCCAACGGAAAAGGAACGGTAGATACCTCTTACTATGTCAGCTCGTTATCCCCCAAGCACAAGCTGCTAGGGCACTATATACG
>NZ_JAPDCD010000127.1:0-942 GCF_027705695.1 Aeromonas sp. QDB62
CAACAAGCCAGCCTTGAATCTTACATCCGAAGAGCAAGCCGTGATAATGCTGGCTTAAACCGATCTCAGGTTAATCAATCGTTTATCCAGGTTAGCGGTTACGAAGAATCAGAATTAATCGGCAATACACCAACACTTTTCAAGTCAGGCTTACACGACGATGACTTTTATAAGAACGTAAAAGCGTCTTTAATGACAGCAAAGACGTTCCAGGCAATTTTCATTAATAAACGTAAAGACGGTACCTTGTATCATTCTGAGCAGAGTATCTCCGCTATCAAAGACCAAGCTGGTAACATTACTAACTATGTTAGTGTTGGAAAAGATGTCACTGAGCGACTTCGTGAAGAGCAGGCGCTTCGTGAATCGGCAACAGTGGATCAACTAACTGGTTTGTTTAACCGCAATCATGGTAAGGCGTTGTTAAGTGAGGCTTATAGCTTTACTCTTAGCCGGGAAGAGTCCATGAGTCTCATTCTTTGCGATATTGACCACTTTAAGCAGATTAATGATAGCTTTGGGCATCCTGTTGGTGATCAGATTTTAGCTCAAGTATCGGGTCTGCTTCGAAAGTCGGTTCGGGGTAATGATCGGGTAATTCGTTGGGGCGGCGAGGAGTTTTTGATCCTGCTTGAGAATTGCACTGATATGGTCGCGGCAGAATTAGCTGAACGTTTGCGATTGCGAATTGCTTCAGAGCAGTTTCAGAATGTAGGCAAGGTCACCGTGTCACTGGGAGTTGCATCATTATTTCAGAAAGAAAGTTTAGAGCAGCTGATCAGCCGTTGCGATGAAGCCTTGTATAAGTCAAAACGTAATGGTCGAAACCAACTAACGTTAGGGAAGGTGCGAACAAGTCCCTGATATGAGATCATGTTTGTCATCTGGAGCCATGGAACAGGGTTCATCATGAGTCATCAACTTACCTTCGCCGACAGTGAA
>NZ_JAPDCD010000128.1:0-907 GCF_027705695.1 Aeromonas sp. QDB62
AGTGCTCGCCAGCTCATAGTTGAGCAGCGAACCGCTCTGGCTAACCAACTACGGGCATTACTTGCCGAGTACGGAGTCATTATTCCAGCCGGGTTACAACGCCTGCAACGACAACTGCCAGAAGTGCTTGAAGACGGAGACAATACGATAACCTTCACGCTTCGCCGACTACTGAGCCTGTTACGAGAAGATATGCAGATGCTCACTGAACGGATTGATGTCTTGGATAAGGAACTAGCTGAACTGTCCAGCCAGCAGGTTGCCTATCACCACTTATTGACCATTCCTGGTGTCGGGCCACTGATTGCCGCTGCGGTGGTCAGTGAGGTTGATGCCACCCAGTTTTCCAGCGGCCGTGAGCTTTCTGCTTGGTGTGGCTTAGTCCCTCGACAGCACAGTTCAGGTGGAAAACAACGGCTTTCATCCATGACCAAGAACGGTAATCGTAACTTGAGGACCTTGATCATCCATGGCGCTCGAGCGGTGATGCGTTGTGTGCAAAAACGGGATGACAGTTTAGGGAGATGGGTGAAGGCAATTGAATTGCGGCGTGGCTTCTTGAAAGCCACTGTCGCCCTGGCAAATAAGTTAACTCGGATCATCTGGCGTGTACTAACTGACTCGGTTGATTTCAGTATGAACAGAGCTTTTGCAGGAAGTTAATTTGATATTTGCTTAGAAAATCTACGTTACTGAGTTTGCAGGCACTGATGAAGAAACGGGTACCGTCCTTGTAACAGCCTGAATTAGACCTGGGTATGCATATACCGGTGTAGTGATAAGGAAGCAAGGCTCGGATGACATCATGGCGAGGGAGTTAATCCCATCATAACGCCGGATATATGGTCGCAAACCGTATCAGTTCAGTTCTTGCACAACCCGGGGGCGTCCATATATGGTCTAATCA
>NZ_JAPDCD010000129.1:0-890 GCF_027705695.1 Aeromonas sp. QDB62
CTCGAGCGCATTGCTCGGCTCTGCAAGTTTTGTCTGCGTCAGCGTGCCATTACCCCAGCCATGCTCGTACCTGCACTACTGCGGGCCATGGGGGGCGACCAGGTCAATGATATTGCCGGGTTACACCGTCATTTCAATGCCTTGCAACTAGTGAACGCGCATCAGGTTTCCTACAAACCGTTTCACAATCAGCTGCGCAAAGAGAGCTTTGCCCTGTTTATGAAAGCGCTGGTCGAACGGGCCATCGCCTTGCGTATCGACCATCAACTCAAAGCGGCTTCCCTCGGTGCGTTCAAGCAGGTGTTACTGCACGATGGCACCTCCTTTGCTGTGCATCGGCGCCTGGCTGCTGACTTTCCTGGCCGGTTCAAGACCATCAGTCCGGCGGCTATCGAGTGCCATATGACCATGTCTTTGTCGGAGCAAAGCCCGCTGTGCATGAGTGTGTCTGCCGATACCGCAGGGGAGCGGCAATTTCTCCCTGAGGCCCACAAGCTGACCAACTGCCTGCTGCTGGCTGACGCGGGTTACATTGACAGGGCCTGGTTTGAGCAGGTGAACGACGCTGGCGGATTTTATCTGGTGCGAGGCACTCAAAACCTGAACCCCAAGATAATCCAGGCCTGGCGCAGTGATGGACGGGAAGTGCCAAAACTGGCGGGACTGTCACTGAAAGAGGCCGGACGGCGGCGCTGTCGGGCCGAGGTGCTGGATATGGTGGTGAAGTCCGGCAAAGTGGAATACCGGTTGATCCGGCGCTGGTTTGCCGAGGAAAAGCGGTTCTGTCTGTGGATGACCAACCTACCGCGAGCGGCATGGTCAGCAGAGCAGGTGATGAGCCTGTATCGCTGCCGTTGGCAGGTGGAGTTGTTATTTAAAGAGTGGAAATC
>NZ_JAPDCD010000130.1:0-857 GCF_027705695.1 Aeromonas sp. QDB62
GATCTCGCACCTCGATAACTGTACGTAAGATCAGTATAGTTCGTGGTAACTGACTGCTAATCATGGGTAATCAGGTACAGTTTTGTACTATTATCCAGATCTTGTAGATACATGTTCTCTATGGTGTTTTCTATGGCTGAGTTTTTAACTGGGAGATTGTGATTAATAATTTTACGCAGGAATTGAATTTGTTCTTCTGGTGAAATTTTTAAGCTACTTTCGAGCCATGCTTCTGTTAATCCGTTGTTTCTTTCTTTATCTCCAGAGAAGTCTTGATTTCCATAATCAAAATCTTTGAGATAATTCTTGATTTTATTTAATCCAATTTTTTGGGTTATTTCTTGCGAAACCCAAACAACAGAAAATTGCATCCACGTCTTTGGTGTATGATTGCTGTTCCAGATCTCCATTCCTTTGGGGGTTTTATCCCATTTGAATATGGTTTTCTGATCTATTATTTCCGCATCAAATGCCATAAGTGATAATGCGATCTTGAAAGTTGAATCTGGTGCCATTTGCGTTGCACACTTTGCTTTATTGAATTGAGCAATTTCAGCGTTTGTGGATGCATCGTAAAGTAAAAAACAACCTTCAGTTCCTTCAAATAATGGAGATGCAACAGTAGAGATATCTGTTGATGCACTGGCGCTGCTGTAGATAATATTTGCAATTATTAAAAAAATAGCGAAGTTGATATGTATTGTGTTTTTCATAATAAGTATTGGTTTGGTAAAGGGCTTAATTTTAACGGCTAACAATTAATGAGGCTCCGGGTTCGCCCAACGTTTGACATGAGGGGCGGCCAAGGGCGCCAGCCCTTGGACGTCCCCCTCGATGGAAGGGTTAGGCATCACTGC
>NZ_JAPDCD010000131.1:0-843 GCF_027705695.1 Aeromonas sp. QDB62
CTGCATGGAGACGCGATTAGATCACAGACGATCTGCCTGTTCAAATTTCATTAACAAAGTGCGATCCCGCCCTGATTGAGTAACCTTGCTGACTCAGAATATCAGACCAAGTCACTGATTTTTTTTTCAACTCAATACCAAAGTCTTTTCCACCAAACTGGCCATGCATCCCAGTGTGGCTGTTACCTTGTATTCCATTACGATATGGATATTGCCCCGTCATTAACATGCCACGAAACGGAGTGCACAGTGGAAAATTGGATACAGCTTGCCGAAGAACAACACTCTCTTTCGCAAATCTATTTATATTTGGGGTATCTGATGGGTCTTGCCCCATAAATCCAAGAGCATGAGCTCTCATCTCATCTGGAAATACTGCAACTAATAAATTTGTTTTTCCATTGATACGCCCAGTGGATGCGCCTCCACTTAGTGAGGTTTGACACCCTGAAATTGATGAAGTCATAGCGACCGCGCCGGTTGCCGCTAGTCCCTTCAGCAAATCACGCCGAGAGATGGACATGTTTCACTCCAGAAATGATAGAATATTTCGATACCTTTGTTTTCAACTCTTTCCAACAGTTCAATGGTAACAAAAAGAAAGAAAAGACATAGTGCCCAAGATCACACAAATAAAATGAAAGCGATGATGTGTGCTATTTATTTAAAAAAAAGACAATGACAGAACGGGTGAAGTGAAGTGAAGTGAAGTGAAGTGAGAATAGATGTAAAAAAATCATCTCCGAAGAGATGACTTGTTTACATGCTTAACCATCCCCTCATATGAGCGAGGCGTGGCGCGGCTTCTGAGGTATGATCGCCATCCTTGACCAGCTAATACCC
>NZ_JAPDCD010000132.1:0-794 GCF_027705695.1 Aeromonas sp. QDB62
TCAACTCAGTCCTTTGGGTGTGGCTTGTTTTGTTTGGCGACTAATGAGATCGCACAAACTGGACTGAGTTCCCTTCCCCCAGTGATCTACTATTCGAAACAGCTATTTAGCATCATTCATCGAGTAGCTGAATTGATGAGTACAGATGTGGGCTTGATATGCCGCTTAGCAGGCATAAGCCGGAGCATAGTTGCCCGCAAACTCAAGATGGGAGCTCCCCTATCAACCTCTCAGGGCACCAAGGTATACGGCGTTGTACAGGCATTCGATGCGGCACTCTCCTTACACGAGTTCGACACCACAAGGGCATTGTCATGGTTGCACCGCCGAGATTGGGGCCTCGGTGGCGTAGCGCCAGCCCAGCTACTGAATACACCGTTGGGGGTTCAGGCAGTTATCCATTTGGTGGGGCGGATTCAGCATGGGGTGTGCAACTAAATCGAGGGTTCTGATAGGCGAATCCCCACAGAATGCTTCAAAAACAACCAATCTCATCATTTTTTGAAATTTATTTCATTTACCCCACTTGAAAAATTCGGAAAACTGTCCATTTACTAATTATGAGAGCTTCAATTAAATTTAAGCAGCTCACCATTATTCCGCTGCTACGCAGCGAAGATAAACCAGTTTTGTACACCCACGGTTATTATTTCATCAATAAACACTCATAATTGAAGGTCATAACAATCTAATAACGAATTCTATCGAAGGAGATACCCCAGGGCGAGAGCGTGAACATATTGTTAAATTGACTTCAATTCAGCCAGCCCTGAATCCAATACCTTTTCCAGATA
>NZ_JAPDCD010000133.1:0-787 GCF_027705695.1 Aeromonas sp. QDB62
GGGGCATGCAGTCGTGGCAAGCCCTCCGATGCCATATCGGCTCTTGAAGCTGGCTGAGGGTCATGGGTAATCAGGAAGGCTTTTAATACCCTATAAAATGTTGATTCAGAACCATAATATTCATCTTCATCCAGCAGCGTTGGGACGATTTGCGATGGCGGCAAGCTGGCAAACTTTGGCCAATTACACACTTCGACGATCTTCGCCTGTTCTGCTTCCGTCAGCTTATTCGAGGGCGGTGGACGAACCGCATCCGGCCTTTGATCAGCGGTGATCTTGCCATCCCGATACCAGCGCCGATAGGTGCGCAATGTAATGCTAGCTTCTTCGCAGGCCAGAGGAAGCCTCGCTCCAGCCTGGTTCGCTTCCTGTATCAAGTTCACACATTTAGTGCGCTCTGAGACCAAGGTTAATCGTCCTCGTTGTCGTTCTCCCAAAGCGCATTTAACTTTTTTCTGAGCACCAACAAGGCTGCGGTTTCAGCCAAAGCTTTTTCTTTGCGCCTCAGTTCGCTTTTTAACTGTTTGATTTCCTTATGATCAGCTTGGCGCTGTCGCTTAGCTTCCAACTCCTGCTCGCGGGAGCTCATAAACCCTCGCAGTGCATCGGTTTTCCAGGCTTTAACCTGATCAACGTACAGGCCTTTAGCCCGGCAATACTCGCTCAATTCAGCTTCATTCAAACTGGCGGTTTCAAGCACAGTGGCAAACTTAGGGAAGGTGCGAATAAGCGGGGAAATTCTTCTCGGCTGACTCAGTCATTTCATTTCTTCATGTTTGAGCCGATT
>NZ_JAPDCD010000134.1:0-750 GCF_027705695.1 Aeromonas sp. QDB62
TCGGTTGACGAGTACAGGGAAACATTTTTTCAGCCGCATTGTGACCTGGTGGGTGTCAAATACCGTGGACCATCTCAGCTGCGCCACACCTACGCGAGCCAACTGTTGTCTGCTGGCGTGAACGTAGAGTGGATTGCCCGGCAAATGGGGCACAACGGGACTGCGATGATCGAGCGCCACTATGGTCGATGGTTGACCGAGGATGCGGCTGACTTTGGTGCCAAAGCAGAAGTGGCCCTACACGATTGTATTCATGGTGATGATCCCGGACTGGTTGAGGCATCCAAATCCGTGCCAGCCATATTACCACCTGTTGATTTGAATGCACTGATGGCTAACCCACAGATGCACCAGCAATTAATGGCGTGGCTACAACAGGCACTGAGCAATACGGTAGTGACGGGCAACAGAATTTAGCAAAATAAACAGAATTTCCAGCAGCCAGAATATTGGTTGTACGGATAGTTGTAGGCAGAATTTGTACGGCATCGTATCAGGCAAAAGCACATGGATAAAAAGTGTGTTTTTGACAAATCGTTTTTTGGCGAAAAGTAATAAGAGCAAGGTCACTCCTACACCGTACAAATTGCGTTCCGCAATGTACGGTGTACGGAGCCTTGCCATGGCTGTCGCCCTGGACCTACCTGGGCTGCCGCCCAGACCCGCTAAATATATAAATTAGAGCTGTTCAGCAGCCAGGAGACAATACGTGGGAAAAGAAAATAAAAAATTAAGGAATAGCAAAAATAA
>NZ_JAPDCD010000135.1:0-749 GCF_027705695.1 Aeromonas sp. QDB62
CAACGTTTGACATGAGGGGCGGCCAAGGGCGCCAGCCCTTGGACGTCCCCCTCGATGGAAGGGTTAGGCATCACTGCGTGTTCGCTCGAATGCCTGGCGTGTTTGAACCATGTACACGGCTGGACCATCTGGGGTGGTTACGGTACCTTGCCTCTCAAACCCCGCTTTCTCGTAGCATCGGATCGCTCGCAAGTTGCTCGGCGACGGGTCCGTTTGGATCTTGGTGACCTCGGGATCATTGAACAGCAACTCAACCAGAGCTCGAACCAGCTTGGTTCCCAAGCCTTTGCCCAGTTGTGATGCATTCGCCAGTAACTGGTCTATTCCGCGTACTCCTGGATCGGTTTCTTCTTCCCACCATCCGTCCCCGCTTCCAAGAGCAACGTACGACTGGGCATACCCAATCGGCTCTCCATTCAGCATTGCAATGTATGGAGTGACGGACTCTTGCGCTAAAACGCTTGGCAAGTACTGTTCCTGTACGTCAGCAAGTGTCGGGCGTGCTTCTTCTCCGCCCCACCACTCGACGATATGAGATCGATTTAGCCACTCATAGAGCATCGCAAGGTCATGCTCAGTCATGAGGCGCAGTGTGACGGAATCGTTGCTGTTGGTCACGATGCTGTACTTTGTGATGCCTAACTTTGTTTTTGCGTTGCTCATGATGTCTAACTCCCAATTTGTGTAGGGCTTATTATGCACGCTTAAAAATAATAAAAGCAGACTTGACCTGATAGTTTGGCTGTGAG
>NZ_JAPDCD010000136.1:0-748 GCF_027705695.1 Aeromonas sp. QDB62
GGGTCTTGAGTTGACATGCCTCAGACGGGCGCAGTCCGGCGTAGAGGCAGAGCAGCGGCACCCAGAAGTCCTGGGGCTTGAGTTTTTTGCCTTTTTGGGATTGTTTGGCTCGCAGGCTCGCAAACAGGGTGTCCAGTTGCGGGCGA
The DNA here is from genome assembly GCF_027705695.1 of Aeromonas sp. QDB62. Classification (NCBI taxonomy): domain Bacteria; kingdom Pseudomonadati; phylum Pseudomonadota; class Gammaproteobacteria; order Aeromonadales; family Aeromonadaceae; genus Aeromonas; species Aeromonas sp. QDB62. The sequence continues at coordinate 147 of NZ_JAPDCD010000136.1, forward strand.
TGCCAGCGTACCCTGGCTTCATCTGCCCGCTTTTTCACTGGCTTCTTGCCCGCCGTTAAGCTGTCGAACGGGTTGCGGCTGCAATAGCCCAGGATCATGCACCAGCGGAAGAACTGCTTGGTGGCGGCAAGGTAATCTGATTTGGTTTTGAAGCTGATACTGTCGTTACGGAGCAGAGTGTTACGGAAGGCTTGAGCTAGGGCAGGCGTTATCTCATCGACCATGTGCCCCTTGGCCCAAGTGACGAACGCCTGAACCCGCAGTTGGAGTTGTCCGACGGATTTATGCTGGATCCCCTCACTGGCCTTACTCTCAATAAACTTCGTCAGCGCCTGTCTGAGGGGGACCCCTGTAGTAGGTGGAGAGGTATCGACGGGTTGCTTGATGGTCTGGGGAACGGACGAAAGCGCAACAGAAAGAGCATGATATTGCGGTACGGTAAAGCCCGCCGCTTTGAATGCATCGATCTCAGCTCTGATCCAGGCATGAAAACTATGGGTCGTGGCATCGGCAGGTGTCGCCGCAATGAGGGTGCGGACACGCGCCGCCAGCACCAGATTACGGTCTACGGCAACTTGACGTTCTTTGGTAAGGAGGGAAGT
>NZ_JAPDCD010000137.1:0-748 GCF_027705695.1 Aeromonas sp. QDB62
CATTCGCCATGCGAGAGTAGGACACTGCCAGGCACCCAATACAAGAAACCCCGCTCGATGAGCGGGGTTTTTTATTGCCTGCAATTCAGTAAATTGCTTAATTTTTAGCCTTCCATCTTCCCGCAATTCAATGAAATCTCCCATAAAGTGCCAAAAGAACCTCCATTCTCTGTTCGATATTTGCCCATTGGTTCAATGCGTTGGATATAAAAAACACAGAATGTGATGCCTCTACCTTTCTTGTGATGCCTGCTCTGGTTTAATTCTTCAGTCCATATTGATGGACCAAGGAATCACAATAATTTAAGGAATAGACCCATGTTCAAAAGAACAGTAACGATGATGCTGGCGGCGGGAACCCTGGTATTAGGCGGTTGCGCATCCAATGGTGGTGCAGAGCAGGCAGCGGCAGACAACAGCGACTTCGGTGGCAAGTCCATCTACCTGCGTGGGGAGATGAACGACTGGATGGCGACTGATGAAAGCAAGGTAGTCAAGGTGGCCGACAAGCTCTATATGGCCAAAGGCACCCTCAAGAAAGAGTGGGCACCTTACAAGTTCAAGTTTGCAGATTCAGGCTGGAGCTGCGGTACCAACTTTGGCTACAAGAGTCCGAGTGACGGTGTCGCCGTATTGGGTGGTGAGGCTGTGCCGGTCAACCCCTGCTCCAAGTCTTAACCATCCCCTCATATGAGCGAGGCGTGGCGCGGCTTCTGAGGTATGATCGCCATCCTTGACCAGCTAATAC
>NZ_JAPDCD010000138.1:0-745 GCF_027705695.1 Aeromonas sp. QDB62
TGGATACCGTGTCTCCTTTCCCGGGGAATGGCTATGGCACAGCGAAGGTGTAGCACTATTGGGATCAGTTATTTAGAGATGAATAATACGTTTAGCGGAAAGATTGAAGATTTTTTCCATAGCTTGATACTGTTTGACAAGGGCTTTCGCGACCATATTTTGATTGGCAGCGTAGTGTTATTACTGTTGCGAGGTTTTTTACCTTGGACGTTGTTTGTCGAAAAATATGGTAAACAAGCAGGAGCTGAAATCAACAACGAAAGCAATTCTGAAAATAAAAATTTTCACAAAATTTGGACCGAACACTGGGAGAAGCCAATTACATTACTGCTGATATTTAGTGTGCTGATCTCCGGTTTTTCTTGGATTATCTCCCACCCCCATGCTTTATCGTTAGGTTTGAGTATTTTTTCCGTCGTAACTTTGGGGGCTTTGCTAGCAGATCGCATGCTCGGTTTTACACGTCGCAATGAGCGCTACCAGTTATTCTCTAATCGAGCTGAAGGTCTGATTGTCGAAAGTCGCTCTTGGGGAAAAATATGCGACGAATCTGGCAACATGATCAACTTTAATGAAAAACATCTGCTTGAGTGTGCAGCATTTTTTGAAGAATTAAGATTGGATAAACATAATGCGGCCGTGCGAGATTCATTCTATTTATTACGTCTTCATATACAGGACCTTAAGCGTTGAGTCCCTTTAAAACTCCTTCCAAGGTCCTGTTCTGTATCGATTTTCTCTGCTT
>NZ_JAPDCD010000139.1:0-712 GCF_027705695.1 Aeromonas sp. QDB62
GGGTCGACACCGGTAATCGGATCGTTGCCGCACTGAACAGCGCCCCGTTCCAGGTCGCCTCCATTTATGCGGCTGAACCGAGGGAGAGCAGCTTTACGCCGTCTGGCCGCAGTTCGCCCTTGGGCGACACGTGCCGGTAGAGCGTCTGCCGGGTAATCCCGAGTTCTTCGCAGAGATCGCCCACCTTGGTTTCCGGTTGCCCCATGCTGGCCATCGCCAGGCGTAGCTTGGCGGCGGTCATCTTGAAGGGGCGCCCCCCTTTCCTGCCGCGAGCGCGCGCCGAGATAAGTCCAGCGACTGTTCGCTCGGAAATCAACTCACGCTCGAACTCGGCCAGCGCGGCAAAAATACCGAACACAAGCTTGCCGGCGGCAGTCGTCGTGTCGACCGCCGCACCGTGACCGGTCAGGACCTTCAGGCCCACGCTACGCGCAGTTAGGTCGTGCACGGTGTTGATCAGGTGGCGCAGATCACGGCCAAGCCGATCGAGCTTCCACACGATCAGCGTGTCCCCTTCACGAAGCGCCTTCAGGCAAGCAGCCAACCCTGGGCGATCATCGCGCCTGCCCGAGGCCAGATCCTCGTAAAGGTGCGCAAGGCTCACACCAGCGGCGATGAGCGCATCGCGTTGCAAATTGGTGGACTGGGATCCGTCCGCCTTCGATACCCGCATGTAGCCGATCAGCACCTTTTCACCCGTCACGTATACGTT
>NZ_JAPDCD010000140.1:0-699 GCF_027705695.1 Aeromonas sp. QDB62
GGGGAGCCCGCAGAATTCGGAAAAAATCGTACGCTAAGGTTTTCCGGGCATCCGTAAGGGCCGAAACTTCCCGTCTTCCAGTCTGCGGCTCTGCCGCCAGACGTAATCGCCGGTTAGGTTGATGTGCTCCCAGCCCAGCGGCGACAGGAATTGCAGCAGCTCGCCGTCCACCGGCTTGCCGGCCTCGACCAACCCCTGGGTGGCGCGTTCCAGGTACACCGTGTTCCACAGCACGATAGCCGCCGTCACCAGGTTGAGGCCGCTGGCCCGGTAGCGCTGCTGCTCGAAGCTCCGATCCCTGATTTCCCCAAGGCGGTTGAAGAACACCGCCCTGGCCAGCGAGTTGCGCGCCTCACCTTTGTTCAGGCCGGCATGCACGCGGCGGCGCAGTTCAACACTTTGCAGCCAGTCCAGGATGAACAGCGTGCGCTCGATCCGGCCCAGCTCGCGCAGGGCCACGGCCAGTCCGTTCTGGCGCGGGTAGCTGCCGAGCTTGCGCAGCATCAGCGAGGCGGTGACGGTGCCCTGCTTGATCGAGCTGGCCAGGCGCAGGATGTCGTCCCAGTGGGCACGCACGTGCTTGATGTTCAGGGTGCCGCCGATCAGCGGGCGCAACGTCGGGTAGGCTTGCACGCCCTGCGGCACGTACAGCTTGGTTTCGCCGAGGTCGCGGATGCGCGGCGCGAAGCGGAAGCCTAG
>NZ_JAPDCD010000141.1:0-699 GCF_027705695.1 Aeromonas sp. QDB62
GCTCCGGCGCTATCACATGCAGGATTTTCCTCAATTGCTCAGTTACACCCGGTTCCTCGAGATGATGCCATCCGTATTGGTCCCGCTCTGTGCCTATTTCACCCAGCTGAAGGCAACCCCAACCGGGATAGAATTTGTTGATTCGACCAGCATCAAGGTCTGTCATAACCTGCGGATTCCCCGGCACAAGGTATTCGATGGTGTCGCAAAGCGAGGCAAGGGAACAATGGGCTGGTTTTATGGATTCAAATTACACCTCATTGTGAATCACATGGGCGGACTGGTTGCCGCCAAGCTGACACCAGCAAATGTCGATGACCGGGCACCGGTCAGGGAATTAGCAGCCTGTTTACCGGACCGGTTATACGGCGATAAAGGATATATCAGTCAAGCGTTATCAGATGAGCTGGCAGCCAAGGGAGTGACATTGATAACGGGGCACCGTAAGAATATGAAACCAAAGGTCCATTCGCTTTTTGACAGGGCAATGCTATCCAAAAGGTTCATCATTGAAACAATCAATGACCAGCTGAAAAACATCTCGCAGATAGAGCATTCACGGCACAGGAGTATGCATGGATTTATGTTGAATCTGCTTGGAGGGCTGATCGCGTACTGCCACAAAGACAACAAGCCAGCCTTGAATCTTACATCCGAAGAGCAAGCCGTGATAATGCTGGCTTAAACCGATCTCAGGTT
>NZ_JAPDCD010000142.1:0-695 GCF_027705695.1 Aeromonas sp. QDB62
TGGGGCATGCAGTCGTGGCAAGCCCTCCGATGCCATATCGGCTCTTGAAGCTGGCTGAGGGTCATGGGTAATCAGGTAAGGCCTTGATTATATAAGCTGTTCATGTCAGTCTTTTGTTTTCAGCGGAAGAGAAAAAATCGATGGGAAGTTCTGAACTTAGCTTGCTGAAAATGGCGATTATGCAGTCTTGGAACGCGGTTGTGATTACCAGTGCTGACAGGGCAGCAGGATATCCTGTAAAAATTGCGAACCCTGCTTTTTGTCAGATGACAGGTTACGCAATTGATGAGTTGTATGGTCAGTCATTGAAGATGTTACAAGGCCCTGCTACAGATCAGGAGGTGATTAACCGGCTTAGAAGTTGTCTTACCAGTGGTGAATACTTCGAGGGTATGACTACTAATTACCGCAAAGACGGTTCGCCATATTTGGTGCGCTGGAATATCTCACCGGTACGAGATGAGGTGGGTGACATCACGCACTTTGTTTCAGTGCAGCAAGATATGACTGCTTATGCCAAGGTAGAAGAGACCAGTAAAATTCTTGGTCAGGCACTGGATGCCGCAGCAGAGCCGATACTCGTTACCGATGCGCATGCAAAGATAATCTTTGCTAATCAACCTGAACTCGGGATAAAAAACGGCGTAAAAAATGAACTCAATGCCCGTTCCAAGATCTGATCCTGCAGTGACAAA
>NZ_JAPDCD010000143.1:0-644 GCF_027705695.1 Aeromonas sp. QDB62
ACGCCGTGGGTCGATGTTTGATGTTATGGAGCAGCAACGATGTTACGCAGCAGGGCAGTCGCCCTAAAACAAAGTTATGTTCGCTGAGGAGAGTCAGTGTTACGAGGATTGAATCATATTACTATTGCAGTAAGTGACCTTGAACGTTCCGTGGAGTTCTATACGCGTCTATTAGGAATGAAGGCACATGTCCGCTGGGATAGTGGGGCATATCTGAGCTTGGAGGCTACTTGGATTTGCTTGTCTTGTGACGAAGTGCATCCGAGCCAAGATTACTGTCACATCGCGTTTGATGTTTCCGAAGAGAATTTCGAACCAGTTACTAAAAAGCTTCGCGAAGCACATGTCGTTGAATGGAAACAAAATAGAAGCGAAGGACTTTCTTTATACTTGCTCGATCCTGACGGCCATAAATTGGAAATCCATAGCGGTAGCCTACAAAGTCGTTTGGAATCGTTGAAGTCTAAACCCTATCAAGGGTTAGTATGGCTATAAGCAAACATAACAAGTCAATTAACTACGCGCCTGCGGCGCCGGACGTGCTAGCGCACGCCGGTTATTTCGGGCGTTAGGCATCACAAAGTACAGCATCGTGACCAACAGCAACGATTCCGTCACACTGCGCCTCATGACTGAGCATGACC
>NZ_JAPDCD010000144.1:0-641 GCF_027705695.1 Aeromonas sp. QDB62
CCCTATCGCTATGTCGCCATCAAAACGGTCAAGGTCAACATCGACTATCACGTCAGCTATGAGCAGCACCATTACTCAGTGCCGCACCAGTATGTGGGTCAGCAACTGGAGCTCCATGCGGGCGATACCCTGCTTCAGGTCTATCACCAGCAGCAGCTGGTCGCGAGCCATCCGCGTAAAACCATCCCGGGGATGAGCACACTCCCTGAGCACATGCCAGAACGTCACAGCAAGCAGCAACGCTGGACGCCAGGGCGTCTCAAGCAGTGGGCTGCCGACATCGGACCGGGCACCCTGTGCTGGGTTAGCGAACGGCTGGAAGAGAAAGCCCATGCCGAGCAGGCATACCGACTCTGCCTGGGGCTACTGAGTCTTAGTCGAGAGTATCCAGCATCACGGGTTGAAGCCTGCTGCCAGTTGGCTAATCGGGAAGGACTGGTGCGACTCAAACAGCTCAAGTCGGTGCTGGCCAGTGGCCGTGACCAACTGCCCGCAAGCCAGCTCAGTTATCCAGAACTGCCGCAAGAGCACGAGAACATCCGCGGCCCCCAGAGCTTCCACTAAAGAGGATACGTCCCATGACCCAACAAACGCTGACCCGCTTGAGACACCTGAAACTGACTGGCATGGCGGATGCCGTG
>NZ_JAPDCD010000145.1:0-635 GCF_027705695.1 Aeromonas sp. QDB62
ATTCATGACTGGGGTGAAGTCGTAACAAGGTAACCCTAGGGGAACCTGGGGTTGGATCACCTCCTTACCTTAAGATGACGAAGTTGTTGAGTGTTCACACAGATTGCCTTGATTCAAAGTAGTTAGAGCAAAGACCTGATGCGCAAGCGTCAGTGCTTGTTTGGCTAACGCCAAACGAGAGAAGCCCTTTTGTTGGGTGCTGGGATGTGAATAATGGCGAAAGTCGTTACCCAATCACCTGCGCGCAAGCGCAAAGACAAATCCGGGTCCCCTTCGTCTAGAGGCCTAGGACACCGCCCTTTCACGGCGGTAACAGGGGTTCGAATCCCCTAGGGGACGCCACTTCTCTTCTTGCTAACAAGAATGCAGAGTTAAGAAACTGATTCTTAACTCTGTTTTCTTCGGTCACTGACCGTTGCAAACATGCTCTTTAACAATCTGGAAAGCTGATTTAAAAAGTAGTTCTCAAACATTTGTTACAAGTGCTTTGGAAACTTCTTGGCGAAAACCAAATTTTATTTGGTCCTTGTTGTACTTCAACAAGTCGCGTCGTTTCGACGACACTTCTTGGGGTTGTATGGTTAAGTGACTAAGCGTACATGGTGGATGCCTTGGCAGTCAGAGGCGATGAAGGA
>NZ_JAPDCD010000146.1:0-623 GCF_027705695.1 Aeromonas sp. QDB62
CCCAGACAGCATGACATCTGGTGCCATAGCCAGGGCGCAGGAGCCAACCCATCTCAATACGGTGGGTCGTTGCAGTATCAATTCATATCATGCGCCCATGTCAATATTAGCCCCTACAAATATTTGTAAATATAAATATTGACATCCATAAAAATGTGTGATCGAAATGTGTTGACATGGTGCTTGAACGCTCGTAACCTGCTGGCAAGAGTTAGCTGGAATGAGAGCAAATGACCTATGACAAGAACCCGCAGGCCACAGAACTAGATCGAAAAACTGTTGCAGATGCATTGACTGAAAACCTGACGATCAAGAAAAACCAGTACGCCCAATCAACATTTAAGGCCTATTATCGAAAGATAAAGCAACTTCAGACGCTGATTGGAAAAGAGCTATTGGTTACGGTCACCACGACCAAATTAGAGTTAATGATTGCCAAACTCCTTAAGAGGTATAAGGGTAATACCGTTAATCATTACCTCGATATTCTCAGGCAGGTGTTTGCCAGAGCCAAGAGTGATGGCCTGATAGCATTGAGCCCGATGGATCAGGGCGGGAGCACACTTTGTTGATATTTTAACCAAAGAATAACTGAGCCCGATAGTCGTCATTCCAGCCGGCTC
>NZ_JAPDCD010000147.1:0-617 GCF_027705695.1 Aeromonas sp. QDB62
TTTATCCCGGGCACCGGTGTGATCCTGGATGAGGGGAACCTCACCGGCAGCAACAGCCTGAGCCAAACCGGTCACTTTGACGTGCAAGCCGGGTCGGACCGGGTCGTTGAGGTGGCGTTTGCCGATGCCAACGAACAGCCTGCGCTGACTGCCTTGGGTAAACCGGTGCAGTACGAGCTGGTTGATGGCAATAGCGCCATCCCCGGTAGCCAGCTGATCAAGGGCTATGTGATGGTGGATGGCCTGCGGGTCGAGGTGTTCGAGGTCAAGCTGGTTGGCAGCCTCGATCAGGCTGGCAATAACGGGTTTGACTATCAGGTCACCCTCTATCAAGGGCTTCATCAGGGCGGCAACGCCGTGACCGAGCTGCCCATCAAGGTGATCGTCAACGATTACGACAAGGCGGGCGGTAACAACGACAGCACCAGCGGCACCCTCAATATCCAGATAGGGGAAGGGGAGAAACCTACCCTCACCCTGACAGGCGTCACCTTAAGCGAAGGGCGCTTCGATGGCGCCAACTCGGCGGGCGATGATCAACGGGCGAGCGGCAAGATCACCATCAAAGCCGACTCGGATCCGGTGACCGATGTACGACTGACCCTCTCCGGTCAGGT
>NZ_JAPDCD010000148.1:0-609 GCF_027705695.1 Aeromonas sp. QDB62
CCTTGGCCAACGGTCTCGAACGTAAACATGCGGTTAAACAGGTGGATCGCCTGCTCACTAACACCAAGCTCAATGTCTGGAGCCTCTTTGACGATTGGGTGCCCTATGTGGTCGGTGAACGTACCGAGATCGTAGTCTCCATGGACTGGACCGAATTCGATGCCGATGATCACAGTACCTTGGTTATCAGCCTGCAAACCAACCACGGTCGCAGTACTCCGCTGCTGTGGAAAACCCATCGGAAATCGTTGCTCAAAGGGCAACGCAATGCCCATGAGAAAGAGCTGCTCACCAAGCTCAAGCAGACGTTGCCAGAGGGTATCTTCGTGACGGTAGTAGCTGACCGCGGCTTTGGTTACATGGAGCTGTTCGAACGCCTGGAGCAAGAGCTAGGCTTTGCTTATCTCATTAGATTTAAAGGAAATGTTTTGGTTGGTTACCCTGGTGTAGAGCAGGTTCCAGCTCGGGACTGGCTAACGCCGACCGGGCGCACCCGAACCCTCAAAGCGGTGGAGCTAACTGGGCAGCGACAGCCTGTCGAACGGGTCTATTGTTGTCATAAGAGTGGCATGAAAGACGCGTGGTTTCTGGCCAGTAACCGGACCGACC
>NZ_JAPDCD010000149.1:0-601 GCF_027705695.1 Aeromonas sp. QDB62
CTCATCGGCTATGCGCGGGTATCGACGGCGGAACAGGACACCGCCTTGCAGACGGATGCGCTGCGCAATGCAGGCTGCGAACGGGTTTTCGAGGACACGGCATCCGGGGCCAAGGCAGACCGGCCCGGCTTGGCCGATGCGCTGGCTTATCTGCGCGATGGCGATGTGCTGGTCGTCTGGCGGCTGGATCGGCTTGGCCGCTCCCTGCCGCACCTGATTGAGACGGTCGGCAAGCTGGAAGCACGGGGCGTCGGCTTCCGCTCGTTGACTGAAAACATCGACACCACCACGCCGGGCGGACGGCTCATCTTCCATGTGTTCGGTGCGCTGGGCCAGTTCGAGCGCGACCTGATCCGCGAGCGCACCAAGGCCGGGTTGACCGCTGCCGCCGCACGCGGGCGCAAAGGCGGACGCAAGCCGGTTGTCACTGCCGACAAGTTGCAACGAGCGCGGGAGCTTGTCGCCAACGGCTTGAATGTCCGCGAGGCCGCCGCACGCCTCAAGGTAGGAAAAACCGCTCTCTACGCTGCCTTGCAGGCGGCCAGTTCTGGCAGTGCAGCCGACTCCTGATATTTCGTGCAGTCGCCTTCTGAAAACGACA
>NZ_JAPDCD010000150.1:0-593 GCF_027705695.1 Aeromonas sp. QDB62
TCGATGGCCCGCTCGTTGACCTCCAGATCGGGGATGCGCTCCTCATAGAGCAGCGGCGTCACCGTTTTGTCCTCGACCGCCCGCTGCATGGTGTAGGCATGGACGATGGGGCCAAACTTATTGGTGGTCTTGTCATCCTTGAGAAGCGGCGTGCCGGTAAAAGCCACAAACGCGGCGTTGGGCAATGCCAGCTTCATGCGGACATGGTTCTCGCCCCCCTGGCTGCGGTGGCCCTCATCGATCAGCACGATGAGATCCGGGCTCTTGTTGATGCACTCCGGCAACTTGGTCGCTGAGTTGAACTTCTGAATAAGCGAGAAGATGATCCGCTCGCTGCCCTTACCGATCTGCTCGGCCAGCCGCTTGCCCGAGGTAGCCATGGCCGCCTCTTTATCTTTCTTGCCCGCGAGTTCACCGCTGGAGGCAAAGGTCTTGCTGAGCTGGCTCTCCAGATCCACCCGGTCGGTCACCACCAGCAGGCGACACTGTTTCAAACTATCGTGCAGGATCAGCGCCTTGCTGAGGAACACCATGGTGAACGACTTGCCCGAACCAGTGGTGTGCCAGATCACCCCACCTTCTCTCCCGCCATC
>NZ_JAPDCD010000151.1:0-588 GCF_027705695.1 Aeromonas sp. QDB62
TGAGATGGTCCACGGTATTTGACACCCACCAGGTCACAATGCGGCTGAAAAAATGTTTCCCTGTACTCGTCAACCGAGGCGTAGGGTCGCCTTGCTGGGCGGTTATAGGCTACCAAGGTACGGCTAATTATCTTTTTAGTGCGATTATCTGTCTGGGTTACCGTGATCGATCTGGGCCTACGATGGCTAGCCTGTGCTATCAAGATACGTGCGGCTATTATTCCCTGTTCAGTCAGCTCAATCTTCCGCAGCGATCCTTTGGTTTTTGGCGTCTTATAAGCACCATCAACCAACGCGAGATCTACCGTCAAGATCCGTTTGTCTAGATCAAATGCTTCAACGCTCACAGCCAGTAATTCACTGATCCGCAATCCGGTTGCAAGCCCTAATTGGATTAATGCCACTTCAATCGGATTGCTTTCTTGCCGTTGCAGCAAGAGTTTTATCTCTTTTTTTAGAAAGGGTTGCGGCTCTTCAATCTCAAACCGGCATTTCTTGATGCTATCCATCGGGCAGGGCGGGATCGCACTTTGTTAATGAAATTTGAACAGGCAGATCGTCTGTGATCTAATCGCGTCTCCATGCAGG
>NZ_JAPDCD010000153.1:0-526 GCF_027705695.1 Aeromonas sp. QDB62
CCCCTTACATATCCCCCTTTCATGCACAAGAGCGCCTAGTGCTGATTTTAGACATTGCATTTAAAATGCATTATGATGCTAAAATAAACAATTGAGCCTTTGTTTTCAAAATAAAATATGAATCACATTGAAAACAACTAGAACATGTCATTCAAGCATTGATGTCATTCTATATGCAGGAATTCGTCTGTTTATGTTCTGTTTAAGCCTCGTGTCTATTAAATCGAACGGCAAAAATGTTTTTATTTATATTGCTCTGCGAGCATATTATCCACATGTAATGACTACCGCATTAGCGATATTTACCATCCCATCCACATCCATTCTGTTTATGGGCATGTTATAGGTTAAATGTCGTTCAGCCAACACTCAAAAAGAGCAAAAAACAACCAAGAGTGAAATTTGTACAATTATTTTTTCAATAAAAAACTCCTTAAAAATCAATGGCATGATCCATTTATGTCGCTTGACAGATGGCAGTCTCTCGGTTTACCGTGGGCTCATTCCTCGTAATTCACTAGCGTCC
>NZ_JAPDCD010000154.1:0-520 GCF_027705695.1 Aeromonas sp. QDB62
AGAGGATACGTCCCATGACCCAACAAACGCTGACCCGCTTGAGACACCTGAAACTGACTGGCATGGCGGATGCCGTGCAACAACAACTGGAACAGGCAAGTACCTACGAAGGGCTGCCCTTCATCGAGCGGCTAAGCCTGCTGGTCGAACACGAACAACTGAGCCGGGAGCAGCGTAAACAAGCTCGGCTGGTCAAGCAGGCGAGGCTCAAACTCCAGGCCACGGTGCAAGAGGTGGACTACCAGTCTGCACGCAACCTGGAGCGGTCACAGGTGGCAAACCTGGCCCAAGGAGAGTGGCTGCGCCGGGGCCAGAACCTGCTCATTACCGGCCCCTGTGGCTGCGGAAAAACCTACCTAGCCTGTGCGCTGGGCTACCAAGCCTGTCAGCAGGGGCACAGCACTCGTTACTACCGGCTGCCGCGTCTGCTACTTGAGCTGAGCCAGGCCAAGGTAGATGGCAGTTACGCCAGACTGCTGGGTCAACTGGCAAGGATAGAGCTGCTGATCCTGGATGACTG
>NZ_JAPDCD010000155.1:0-518 GCF_027705695.1 Aeromonas sp. QDB62
CTGTCTCTTGATCAGATCTTGATCCCCTGCGCCATCAGATCCTTGGCGGCAAGAAAGCCATCCAGTTTACTTTGCAGGGCTTCCCAACCTTCCCAGAGGGCGCCCCAGCTGGCAATTCCGGTTCGCTTGCTGTCCATAAAACCGCCCAGTCTGGCTATCGCCATGTAAGCCCACTGCAAGCTACCTGCTTTCTCTTTGCGCTTGCGTTTTCCCTTGTCCAGATAGCCCAGTAGCTGACATTCATCCTGAGTCAGCACCGTTTCAGCTGACTGGCTTTCTACGTGTTCCGCTTCCTTTAGCAGCCCTTGCGCCCTGAGTGCTTGCGGCAGCGTGAAGCTTTCTCTGAGCTGTAACAGCCTGACCGCGACAAACGAGAGGATCGAGACCATCCGCTCCAGATTATCCGGCTCCTCCATGCGTTGCCTCTCGGCTCCAGCTCCGGTTTTCCATGCCTTATGGAACTCCTCGATCCGCCAGCGATGGGTGTATATGTCGATGACCCGCAAGGCTTGGGCTAG
>NZ_JAPDCD010000156.1:0-511 GCF_027705695.1 Aeromonas sp. QDB62
GGTATTAGCTGGTCAAGGATGGCGATCATACCTCAGAAGCCGCGCCACGCCTCGCTCATATGAGGGGATGGTTAAGGCTAATCATGGGTAATCAGGTTTATTTATAAATTGATATTGGATCTGCCTGATTGCCAATTCAATAAAAAATACAGCAATCAATAAAAAAATTGAAATTGTGATGAGTTGTGGAGTGTGTGATGTGTAGGCATATGCAATTAATGCAGACCATAAGCTTAATCCCCAAGCTCTTAAATTCCATGCAGATTCACTATTGCTCTTTGATAGCATCTGTAGTGTTTCCCAGCTTTTTAGTAAGATATTAACTTGGATTTCGACACTCATGTTCGTCCTCAAGATATGCTTCTCAGCAACTTTTTCAGTGCTTTTGCGTGACTGTTTTTTGATAGTGAAGAATGGATTACAAGGGATAGGCTCAGGGCGAGAGCGTGAACATATTGTTAAATTGACTTCAATTCAGCCAGCCCTGAATCCAATACCTTTTCCAGATATG